>JABFXD010000426.1 GCA_013361925.1 Streptomyces sp.
GAAAGTTTCGGTCGAACAACCGATTGGCTTCGGGGCAGTGTGGGGTGCCGCGGCACACCCGTCAATACAGCAACGCCTCTTCCCTGCCGAACCACGGAGCCCGCTAGGGCCTGTCCGGCGGATCATGCCGCAGACGCGGGGTCTGGCACGCCGATCTGCCGCGTTGTCGTCGGTTGCCGACTCCCCCACTCTCGGCCTCGCTCGAGCGGGAGGGGCCCCCATCGCGTCGCCGCCCTCCTCCGCCTTGCAGCTTGGGGGTACCTCCCACGCCCTGGGGAGCACCAGACCCCGCTCACCAGCGCCGATGAGGCACCGCGGCCTTCCTGCGGCCTGATCCGCCGGACAGGCCCTAAACCGCCGGAGGCGCCCCCGTGCTGCTGCGCACCACCAGGCTCGTCGCCAGTTCCACCCGCGTCGCCGCGGGCGACCCCTCCTCGCGCGCGAGGTCGAGCACCAGCTTCGCCGCCGCCTCGGCCATCTCGGTCAGCGGCTGCCGTACGGTCGTCAGCGGCGGCCCCACCCAGGGCGCGACCGGCAGATCGTCGAAGCCGACGACGCTCAGGTCCTCCGGGATGCGCAGCCCCAGCTCACGCGCGGCCTCGTAGAGCCCGAGGGCCTGGAGGTCGTTGCCGGCGAAGACGGCGGTGGGCCGGTCCTCACGGCGCAGCAGGTCCAGGCCCAGCCGGTAGCCGGCCTCGTGGTGGAAGTCGCCGTTCTTGATCAGCGCCGGGTCCACGGGCAGCCCGGCGGTCTCCAGCGCGGCCCGGTAGCCGTCGACACGGGCGCGGCTGCACATCATCCGGGACGGGCCGCTGATGGCGCCGATCCGGGTGTGGCCGAGCTCGACCAGATGCCGGGTGGCGGCGAGGCCGCCCTGCCAGTTGGTGGCGCCGATGGACGGCACGTCGGCGCCCGGGTCGCCGGCCGGGTCCATGACGACGAAGGGGATGGAGCGGCTGGTCAGCAGGGCGCGCTGGGACTCGTCGAGCCCCGAGAGGACCAGGATGACGCCGTGCGGGCGGCGGGCGGCGACCTGGTCGGCCCAGGTGCGGCCCGGGGTGAGCCGGCCGGCGCTCTCGCTGAGCACCACGCTCAGCCCGGCGTCCCGCGCCACGTTCTCCACACCCCGGATGACCTCCATCGCCCAGGCGCTCTCCAGCTCGTGGAAGACCAGGTCGATGAGCGGGGAACGGCTGGCCTCGGCCCGTCGCCGGCGATAGCCGTGGGCGCGCAGCAGCTCTTCCACTCGGGTACGGGTCGCCGGGGCGACGTCGGCCCGTCCGTTGAGGACCTTCGAAACAGTCGGCGCCGAGACTCCGGCCTCGCGCGCGATCTCGGCGAGCGTCGCGGTCTGCGTCGAGCGTCCTGCTGTCCTGGTTTCACCGGGCTCCGGGGGTGTCATGGCGGCGATCGTATCCCTGCACGACCTCTTGACGAACCCTTCGCACCGGCCTAGGTTCCCAAAACATTCGGATTACACATCGAAACATTCGCGAGAGACGTTCGTGAGAGCCCTTCGTGAGAGGTCGTTCGACCCGACAGGAGTTTCATGACCACCGCGCCTTGGCGTGACCCCGCCCTGACCGCCGCCGCCCGCGTCGACGACCTCCTCTCCCGGATGACCCTGGAGGAGAAGACAGCCCAGCTGTACGGCGTGTGGGTGGGGGCCAGCACCGACGGGGACGGCGTCGCCCCGCTGCAACGCGAGATGACCGCCGAGTACGACTGGGACGAGCTCATCACCCATGGGCTCGGCCAGCTCACCCGCCCCTTCGGCACCGCCCCCGTGGACCCGGCGCTGGGCGCGCAGGCACTCGCCCGCGCCCAGCGCCGTATCGCCTCGTCCGGCCGCTTCGGCATTCCCGCGCTCGCGCACGAGGAGTGCCTGGCCGGCTTCACCGCCTGGCAGGCGACCGCGTATCCGGTCCCGCTCGCCTGGGGCGCCGCCTTCGATCCGCCGCTCGTCGAGGAGATGGGCCGGCACATCGGCCGCGACCTGCGCGCGGTCGGTGTCCACCAGGGCCTCGCCCCCGTCCTGGACGTCGTCCGCGACCCGCGCTGGGGACGGGTCGAGGAGACCATCGGCGAGGACCCGTACCTGGTCGGCACGGTCGGCGCCGCCTATGTCCGCGGCCTGGAGTCGGCCGGCGTGGTCGCCACGCTCAAGCACTTCGCCGGGTACGCCTCCTCCGCGGGCGCCCGCAACCTGGCGCCGGTCCGGGCGGGTGTGCGGGAGTTCGCCGATGTGACGCTGCCGCCGTTCGAACTGGCGCTGCGCGAGGGCGGGGCGCGCTCGGTGATGGCCGCGTACACCGACACGGACGGCATCCCGGCCTCCGCCGACCCGGGCCTGCTCACCGAACTCCTGCGGGATCAATGGGGGTTCACCGGCACGGTCGTCGCCGACTACTTCGGCGTCGGCTTCCTGCAGACCCAGCACCGGGTGGCCGGCACCGAGGCGGAGGCCGCCCATGCGGCGCTCGCGGCGGGCCTCGACGTCGAGCTGCCCACCCTGAAGTGCTACGGCAAGCCCCTCCTGGAGGCCGTACGGGCGGGCGAGATCGCCGAGGAGCTGATCGACCGGGCGGCCCGCCGCGTCCTGCTCCAGAAGTGCGAACTGGGCCTGCTGGACGAGGACTGGGACCCGGAGCCCACCGGCCGTATCGACCTCGACTCGACGGCGAACCGGGCGCTGGCCCGCCGGCTCGCCGAGCGGTCGGTGGTCCTGCTGGACAACCCGGACGGCGTCCTGCCCCTCTCCCCCGACACCCGGATCGCGGTCGTGGGCCCGAGGGCGGCCGACGCGCTCGCGATGCTCGGCTGCTACTCCTTCCCGTCCCACGTCCTCACCCACCACCCCGACATCCCGATGGGCATCGAGATCCCGACCGTCCTGGAGGCCCTGCGGGGCGAACTCCCGGACGCCAAGGTGACGTTCGCGGAGGGCTGCGGGGTCGACACCCCGGACACCGGCGGCTTCGAGGAGGCGGTGGCCCGGACCGCCGAGGCGGACGTCTGCGTGGCCGTCCTCGGCGACCGGGCGGGCCTGTTCGGCCGGGGCACCTCGGGCGAGGGCTGCGACGCGACGGATCTGCGACTGCCCGGCGTTCAGGGCGAGTTGCTGGACGCCCTGGTCGCCACCGGGGTGCCCGTCGTCCTCGTTCTGCTGACCGGAAGGCCGTACGCGCTGGGCCGCTGGCACGGCCGGCTGGCCGCGTCCGTGCAGGCCTTCTTCCCGGGGGAGGAGGGCGGCCCGGCGGTGGCGGGAGTGCTGTCGGGCCGCGTCAACCCGTCCGGGCGGCTGCCGGTGAGCGTCCCGCAGGAGCCGGGCGGCCAGCCCTGGACCTACCTCCAGCCTCCGCTGGGCCTCGCGGGCGAGGTCAGCAACCTGGACCCGACCCCGCTGTACCCCTTCGGACACGGCCGCTCGTACACGACGTTCGCGTGGGAGTCGGCGGCTGGGGGGGCAGAGATCACGACCGACGGTTCGTACGACGTGAGCGTCGCCGTCCGCAACACCGGTGACCGCGCGGGCGCCGAGGTCGTCCAGCTGTACCTGCACGACCCGGTGGCGACGGTGACCCGTCCGGACGTCCGGCTGATCGGCTACCAGCGGCTGGAGCTGGCGCCGGGAGAGGCGTCCCGGGTGACCTTCCGCTTCCACGCGGACCACTCGGCGTTCACCGACCGCACCGGTCGCCGGGTGGTGGAACCCGGCGCCCTGGAGCTACGGCTGGCGGCCTCCAGCACCGACGTCCGCCACACGGCCCGGCTGACACTCACCGGACCGGTACGCGAGGTGGGCGCCGACCGCCGGCTGCGCTGCGAGACGGAGGTCGAGCCGGAAGCGGAGGAAACGGCCTGATCACGGAGGGGGCCGAACACCGGTTCCCTGTGCCAGAATCCGCCGACGCCTATGAGGGTGGGCGACGGGGGATGCCATGAACGCGCAGGGAACCGGGCCCGCCCGGGAGTGGTGGCTCATCACGGCCATGCTCACGCTCGCCGCGCTGCCACCGACGGCGGCGCTGGTGGGGTTGTTCGTCGCGGTCTCGGCCTGGGGCGAGCACTCGGACGCGATGATGCCGGTGCTGTTCCTCCTGATCGCCGTCTTCGGTGCCGTGGCCGCCTCGCGTCGCCTCCCCGGCCGGGCGGTACGGCCCCCCGACGAGCCGGAACTGGCCGCGCTGGTGCAGGACGTCGCCGAACAACTCGGCTTCCGTGAACCGCTGCTGGTCCGGATCGTCCCCGATGTGCACGCCTCCCTGCGGCGCGCGAGGGTCTCCGGCATCCACGCCTACGTCCTCGTGCTCGGCCTTCCCCTGCTCCGGGCGCTGACCGCCGCCCAGTTGGCGGCCGTGGTCGCGCACGAGCTCGCCCACGAACAGCACATGGGCCACCGCCGCACGGCCTGGCTGCTGCGCTCCCGCCACCTGCTCGGAGTCTGGCTCACGCCCCGCCTGCGCCCCCTGGCCCCGCTGGCCGCCCCGCTCCTGCGAGCCACCCAGCCCCAAGCCTGGCGGACGGAGACGGACGCGGACGCCGACGCCGCCCGCGTCACCGGCACCCGCGCGACCACGACGGCCCTCGAACGGACCGTCCTGCTCGACGCGGTGTACAGCGGCCTCGGCCGCCGCTGGTGGGCCGCCCTCGCCCAGGCCGACAGCTACCCGCAGGACTTCTACGACGCCCTCGACACCGCCGCCGGCGACCCGCACGTGGCCCGCCGAGCCGCCCGTGTGGCCGCCGAACTGGAGGCCGTGGACCCCTACTCCACCGCCGACCACCCGCCCGCCGCCACCCGGTTGACGGCACTGCCGGACACGGACCCGGCCGGCGTCACGCCGTACGGCGAGGAGCCGATACCGCTGCGGACCGCCGAGGCGCTGGAGCGCTGGTGCGTGGAACAGCTCCTCGCGCACCGCACGGCACAGCACACGCACCGCACGGCACGCGGGCGCCGCCGCCCGAGACGCGGAAAGACCGTGCGGATGCGGCGTCCGCTCCGCCTCCTCGCCCTCACGGACGACCGCCTCCAGGAACTCCTCGACGACGCGGGGTCCTCGCCGCTCCGGTCACCCGAAGCCCTGGAGGCCGCCCTGAACGCCGTCGCCGACGGCAGCTGGCCCCGCCTCGCCCGCCGGGTCGAACCCCGCATACGCCAGGTCCCCGCCTCCGTGCGCCACGCCTTCGCCCGGGACGTACTGGCCGACGCCCTGCTCCCGCCCGTCACCGAGGCCCTGCGCGCGGCGGGCTGGACCCGCGCGAGCCGCTGGCGCACCAGCGTGCTCACCGCGCCCGACGGCACCACCCTGGATGTCGGCGACACCCTCACCGCCGCCCTGGACAGCGACGACCCCGCTCCCGTCCTTGCCCTCCTGGGCCGGCAGGAGGCCGCCGTATGACCGCCCCGAGACGCCCGGCCCTGCGTGTGGCCCTGTTCGGCCTGACCGTCACCCTCGCGGGGTACGCCCTGCTCGGCGCATGGCTCGCCGGGAACGCGTACGCCCGCCAACGGTCCTTCGACCACGACCGCGCGCACTCCGAACTCGCCGTCGGCACCGTCCTGGAGGACGCCGACGGCGTGGGGGCCGAAGTCGACGTCCGCTGGAGCGACGAGGCGGGCCACACCCGGGTCCAGCGCTTCGCCCCGATCGACCGGACCTGGGCCTACCCCAAAAACGCCCGCTTCCTCGTGGAGTACGACCCGACCGAGAAGAACCCCACCGGCCACCCCTACGACTGGCACGAGGACCGGGACGGCACTCCGGACACGGACGACCTCGTCGGCTCCGCCGTCGCCGCCGGGATCGTCGCCGCCGTCCTCTGCGCCGCCTGGGCCCGCCGAGGCATGGCCTTCCGGCTCGCGTCCCGTCGCCCGGGCCGCCCCATGACGGCCGAGGTGCGGCTCGGCGAACGCGCCCAGACCTTCCCCTGGCGCAGCGCGACCACCCTCTGGCTCGTCCTGGACGACCGCCACTGGCAACGCGTGATGTGGCACCCCGCGCTGGAGGACCACCCCGGCCGCTTCCCGGTGACGGTCCACGGCACCCGTACCGCCGTAGCGGTCCTGCCGGACGGCACCCGTCCCGTACCGGTCGGCCGCCTGCGCCACCGGGAACCGGCCCGCACGACCTTCGCCGACCTCCGGACCGTCCGCGGCGACCTGCGGGATTCGTTCGTCGTCCCCGCCGGAACCCTCGTCCGCCCGGCTCACGCCTGGTGGCGGCAGGCCTGGCCCGCCACGGCCTTCGGCGCCGTCCTCGGCTTCGCCGCGGGCTTCCTGACGGCCGACGGCACCCTGCTCGCCGTGG
>JABFXD010001006.1 GCA_013361925.1 Streptomyces sp.
GTGACCGAGCAGGAGCACCGGACCCTGCGCCATCTGCACGACGGCCGTACGGCGACGGAGGCGGCCCGGCGGATGGGGCTCTCGCCGACCACCGTGCGCGGCTATATCGCCTCCCTGCACCGGAAGTTGGAGGCGGGGCACACGGCGGCGCTGCTGCGGCGGGGCCGGGACCTGGGGCTGCTGACCGACTGACTTGCTGAGGACCGGCCGCCGCAACCCTCAGAATTGACGGATGGTCACCGGCCGGGTCCGCTCGGTTCACTGGCCTGAGGCGCTCCGAAAAGACGCGACCTCAGGGGGACTTCCATGGCCACTACGTCGTCACACCCGCCCACCACCACCGAGCCGGCGCCCGCCGGGACCGCACGGCGGCTCGCGGCGGTCGCGGCCGTACTGGGGCCGCTGCTGTTCGCGGCGGCGTTCCTGATCAGCCCGTACGACACCAACGCCGACGCCGACGAGATCGCCCGGGTGATCGCCGCCCACCAGGGCGCCACCGAGGTGTCCGTGTGGCTGTGGACGGTCGGGACCGTCGTCCTCGCCCCCGGCCTGATCGCCGTCGGGATGCTGGCCACCGCGCGCTCCGCCCGGCTCGGCCTGTGGGGCTCGGTCCTCTTCGGCACCGGGCTGCTCGCGATCACCGCGACCCCGTCGCTCGACACCGTCGCCCTCGGCGCGCTCGACAAGGGAGTCGACGTGGCCACCCTCGCGAAGGTGGCCACGGGGACCAACGATCTGCCCGCGGTGGGTGTCCCCGTCCTCTACTTCATCGCCGCCCATGTCGTCGGCGCCGTCCTGCTCGGCGTCGCGCTGCTGCGCGGCCGGACCGTCCCGGCGTGGGCCGCCTGGCTGCTGATCCTGTCCATGCCGTTCAACGTCGCCGGCTACGCGACCGGCGTCGACCCGGTGACCGTGCTGTCGTTCGTGATGCTCGCCGTGGCCTTCGGCTGTGCGGCCCTCGCCTTCGTGCGCCATGGCACGGGATGGGTCCGCAGCCCCTCGTAGACCACTGCCTCGGGGGAGAAGGAAACGGAGCGCCCGGCGGACTGACTGCTCCAGTCCGCCGGGCGCCCCGGTATGCCGTGAGAGACCTGCTCAGTCCTTGATCTCGCAGATCGCCGCGCCGGACGTGATCGACGCGCCGACCTCCGCGGACAGGCCCTTGATGGTGCCGGAGCGGTGCGCGTTGAGCGGCTGCTCCATCTTCATGGCCTCCAGGACGACGACCAGGTCGCCCTCCTTGACCTCCTGGCCCTCCTCGACGGCGATCTTGACGATCGTGCCCTGCATCGGGGAGGCGAGGGTGTCGCCGGAGGCGACGGGGCCGGACTTCTTGGCCGCGCGGCGCTTGGGCTTGGCGCCCGCCGCGAGACCGGTGCGGGCCAGCGTCATGCCGAGCGAGGACGGCAGGGAGACCTCGAGGCGCTTGCCGCCGACCTCGACGACGATCGTCTCGCGGTCCTTTTCGTCCTCGTCCGCCTCCGCGTCGGTGGGGGCGGCGAAGGGCTTGATCTCGTTGACGAACTCGGTCTCGATCCAGCGGGTGTGGACCGTGAACGGGTCGGCCGAGCCGGTGAGTTCGGGGGCGAACGCCGGGTCCTTGACCACCGCGCGGTGGAACGGGATCGCCGTCGCCATGCCCTCGACCTGGAACTCCTCCAGGGCGCGGGCGGCCCGCTGGAGCGCCTGCTCACGGGTGGCGCCGGTGACGATCAGCTTGGCCAGCAGGGAGTCCCACGCCGGGCCGATCACGCTGCCGGACTCGACGCCCGCGTCCAGGCGGACGCCCGGGCCGGTCGGCGGGGCGAACGTGGTGACGGTGCCGGGGGCCGGGAGGAAGTTGCGGCCCGGGTCCTCGCCGTTGATGCGGAACTCGAAGGAATGGCCGCGCAGCTCCGGGTCGCCGTAGCCGAGCTCCTCGCCGTCGGCGATACGGAACATCTCGCGCACCAGGTCGATGCCGGCGACCTCCTCGGTGACCGGGTGCTCCACCTGGAGACGGGTGTTGACCTCCAGGAAGGAGATCGTGCCGTCCATGCCGACCAGGAACTCGACCGTGCCCGCACCGACGTAACCGGCCTCCTTGAGGATGGCCTTCGACGACGCGTACAGCTCGGCGACCTGGGCGTCGGAGAGGAACGGCGCGGGCGCCTCCTCGACCAGCTTCTGGTGGCGGCGCTGGAGCGAGCAGTCACGCGTGGACACGACGACCACGTTGCCGTGGCTGTCGGCCAGGCACTGCGTCTCCACGTGCCGCGGCTTGTCGAGGTAGCGCTCGACGAAGCACTCGCCCCGGCCGAACGCGGCGACGGCCTCACGGACCGCCGACTCGTACAGCTCCGGGACCTCTTCCAGCGTCCGGGCGACCTTCAGACCACGGCCACCGCCACCGAAGGCGGCCTTGATGGCGATCGGCAGGCCGTGCTCCTCGGCGAACGCCACGACCTCCTCGGCCCCGGAGACCGGGTCCGGCGTGCCGGCGACCAGCGGCGCGCCCGCGCGCTGGGCGATGTGCCGGGCGGCGACCTTGTCACCGAGGTCGCGGATGGCCTGCGGCGGCGGGCCGATCCAGATCAGGCCCGCGTCCAGGACCGCCTGCGCGAACTCGGCGTTCTCGGACAGGAAGCCGTAGCCCGGGTGGATGGCGTCGGCCCCGGACTCCCGGGCGGCGTTCAGGATCTTGTCGATCACCAGATAACTGGTCGCCGGGGTGTCACCGCCCAGGGCGAACGCCTCATCCGCGGCGCGGACATGCAGAGCGTCCCGGTCCGGGTCGGCGTATACGGCCACGCTCGCGATACCGGCATCCCGGCAGGCCCGGGCCACGCGGACAGCGATTTCGCCACGGTTGGCGATGAGCACCTTGCGCACGATTGAGGCTCCCTCCTTGAAACAAGCCGAGTTTAGGGACTGCCGACACGGCACTTCGACCCGTCCCCAATGGTGAGCTTGCCCACACGGAGCGTGATTCGAGGCTCGCTCGACCCGTGAAATCCCTTGTCGCGCTTCGGTACGCAGGACTCCTCCGGGAAACCCTAGCCCTCCCTTGTGGTCAAGGTCTCTGTCACCACGTGCTGCGGGCCACTCCGTTTCTTTGTGGAGTCCCTACGAATGGCCCAATGATTCTTTGCCGCCCGCAGAACCCTTGTCCCACGGTTTACCCGTTAGTAGCGTTCGGGCTGTATCGAACGTACTTGGAGTAACCAGGGCTCGGCTTGAGAGTGGGTGGGGGCCGGTGGTGCGCAGGCCGGTGGCGTGGATCGTGGCGATAGTCCTCTTCGCGGAGGCACTCGGGATCGCGGCGGTCAACTGGTTCCTCGGGGTGGTCGTCGACCGTCAGGACATGTCCCTGGCCGGCCTCGACCCCGACATGATGTCGATCTCCTCGAAGATCGGCGGCGTCGTCTTCGGCCTCTACTTCGCCTTCTGCGGCCTGGTGGCGCTGCTGGTCGCCCTGCGCGACCGCGCCCCGGCCGGCTTCGGGCGCATCCTGCTGATCAGCGCGGCCGTGGTGCACGCCCTGCTGGGCGCGTTCGCGTGGGGTCTGCTGGGCCCGGCCCAGTTCGGGTTCATGGTCGTCGTACTGGCACTGATCGTGCTGCTCCTGATGACGTACGACCGTCCTCAGCAGCCCAAGGAAGACGCCGTTCCGGTCAGTTCTCCGCCGGCGCCCACAACTCCGTGATCCCGACGCCCAGTTCGGCCAGCAGCTTCCGGACGAGGGGCAGGCTGATGCCGATCACGTTGCCGTGGTCGCCGTCGATGCCGTCGATGAACGGCGCGCTGCGGCCGTCGAGGGTGAACGCCCCGGCGACGTAGAGGGGTTCGCCGGAGGCGACGTAGGCGGCGATCTCCTCGTCGCTCGGCTCGCCGAAGCGGACGACGGTCGAGGCGACGGCGGAGACATACCGGCCGGAGACGGTGTCGTAGACGCAGTGGCCGGTCTGGAGCGTGCCCGCGCGCCCGCGCATGGCCTTCCAGCGGGCGGTGGCCTCCTCGGCGTCCGCGGGCTTGCCGAGCGCCTCGCCGTCGAGGTCGAGCACCGAGTCGCAGCCGATCACGATCGCGCCCTTGACCTCGGGCTTCGCCGACACGACGGAGGCCTTCGCCTCGGCGAGCGCGAGCGCCAGTTCGGCCGGGGTGGGGGCGCTGACGGCGTCCTCGTCGACACCGCTCACGAGCACCTCGGGCGCCAGTCCGGCCTGCCGCAGCAGATTCAGCCGGGCGGGGGACTGGGAGGCGAGGACGAGTCGGCGGCGTGGCTGAGCAGTCATGCGGTCAGGGTATCGGCGCCCGTCACTTCGTGCCGAGCACGATCATCGCCAGCACCATGGCCAACGCCAGGAACAGGCCCAGTCTCCGCAACATCTCCTGCATGTCGCGCAGTTCCTTGGGCGGTTCGTTCTCGGGGTCGGACCAGAGCATGGGTCCAGCGTGCGCCGCGGGGGTGGGGCGGCGCCTGAGTACGCGTACTCAACTTCACCAAAAGGGTCTGCGGTTCCGTTAGTGTGTCTGTTGTTAAAGGAACTCCAGTCCCGTTTGAAGGGTCGTGCCGCTGTGTTCACCACTGTCTGGGCTGCTTCCCCCCAGCTCCCGAGCGAAGGCTTCACCCCCAACTGGTCCCGCGAGGGCTTCTGGCGCCAGTCCCTGCGCCAGGTCGTGCGGCTGAGCGGGGGCGGTGAACGGGTGCGGATACGGCTGTCGAACGCGTACGGCACCTCGCCCGTGCGGATCGCGGGGGCGAGCGTCGGAGGGCGGCGGCTGAGCTTCGGGGGCGCCCGTGGCGTGGCCATCCCGGCGCGGGGCGAGGCCGTCAGCGACCCCGCTCAACTGGCCGTCAGCGCCGGGGATTCGGTGGCGGTCACGCTGTACTTCGAGGAGGCGACCGGACCGGCGACGTTCCATGCGCAGGCCTTCGCGACGAGCCGGCGGGGCGAGGGGGATCTGCTGGACAGCGCCGAGGGCTTCGATGCCGTGAGCGAGTCCTGGTACTTCCTGAGCGCCGTGGAGGTCTACGCCGGTCGCAGTGACGGGGTGGTGCTGTTCGGGGACTCCCTCACCGACGGGTTCGGGTCGACCGTGGACGCGGACCGGCGGTGGTCGGACGCGCTGGCCCGGCTGACCGGGCGGCCCGTGCTCAACGCCGGGATCGGCGGGAACCTGCTGCTCAACGACTCCGCGTGGTACGGGGAGAGGGGGGTCCGGCGGTTCGGGCGGGATGTCCTCGGGCCGGCCGGGGTGGACACGGTCGTGGTGCTGCTCGGGCTGAACGACATCGGGTTCAGCGAGACGGACGAGCAGCCTACGTACAAGCCGGCGCCGGTGGTGGGGGCGGATGAAGTCATCGCCGGGTATCGGGAGTTGATACGGCAGGCGCGGGGGCTGAGGGTCGTCGGGGGGACCTTGCTGCCGTTCGGGGGCTCGGACCACTGGGGGGAGCGTGCGGCGAAGGTGAGCCACGAGGTCAACGAGTGGATTCGGGGCGCGGGGGAGTTCAGTGGGGTGGTCGATCTGCAACGGGTGATGGCCGATCCGGGGGATCCGGATCGGCTGCACCCCGCGTATGACTTCGGTGATCATCTGCACCCCAATGACGAGGGGTATGCGGTGATGGCCGAAGCCGTCTCGCGTTGTGTGTAGCTGCGGGTCGTGGGGGCTGGTCGCGGCCACGCGGCGGAGCCGCATATCGATACAGCCCCGCGCCCCTGGGTGGGTTGCCGCTAGCTCGGCCAGTAAGTGCGGGCCCATGTACTGGGCCCGGGCTGCGGCAGCCTGCGTGTTGCGATGCGGGACGGGTCCGACCACCCGTCCCGCTGTTCGGGGGCGCCGGACGGCGTCTGCGCTGCCGCCGCGGCGCGGGCTCGGACCACCGCCAGGGCGGCGGCGAGCTCCTCGGGGGTGGGGTTGCCCCGTACGACCTTGATGTTCACAGCGTCTCCTTACAGGGGGATGTTGCCGTGCTTCTTCGGGGGCAGGGACTCCCGCTTGGTGCGCAGCTGGCGCAGGCCGCGGACCACATGGCGGCGGGTGTCGGACGGCATGATCACGGAGTCGACGTAGCCGCGCTCGGCCGCGATGTAGGGGTTGAGGAGCGTGTCCTCGTACTCGCGGATCAGCCGGGCGCGCACCACCTCCAGGTCCTCCCCGCCCGCCTCCGCCTCGGCGATGGTGCGCCGGTGCAGGATGTTGACCGCGCCCTGGGCGCCCATGACGGCGATCTGGGCGGTCGGCCAGGCGAGGTTGATGTCCGCGCCGAGGTGCTTGGAGCCCATGACGTCGTAGGCGCCGCCGAAGGCCTTGCGGGTGATGA
>JABFXD010000911.1 GCA_013361925.1 Streptomyces sp.
CCGCCCCGACCTGATCGCCCGCAACTCCACCACCGGCGCCGTCTACCTCTACAAGGGCACCAGCACCGGCAAGCTCTCCGCCCGCGTGAAGCTCTACGACAACTGGAAGACGTACAAGAAGATCGTGGGCGTCGGCGACCTCAACGGCGACGGCATCGGCGACCTCATCGCCCAGGACAAGTCCAACAACCTGTACCGCTACACCGGAACGGGCCAGGGCACCTTCAAGGCGCGCGTGAAGCTGTTCTCGGCCTGGGGCGGCTCGTACAACACGGTCGTGGGCGTCGGGGACATCACCGGCGACGGCAAGGCCGACATCATCTCCCGCGACACCTCCGGCAACGTGTGGCGCAACAACGGAAACGGAGCAGGGTCGTTCGGCTCCCGCGCAAAGATCGCGACCGGATGGCAGGCATACAAGAGCGTGTTCTGAGCGCGGGCGCAGCACTCACATATCTGGCGAGCGTCGGATCGGCGCTCGCCAGATGGCTGCCACCATGGGAGGAGCCCGTTACCGCCACCGCGGCTGCCGCGCGCGGCGTGTGAGAGGCCTCCCAACTGGTGGGTGTCACCCCGCCGTGTGGCTGGTGCTGCCGCTCGTCGGGACGGTGTGGGGGCCGGCTGGCTTTAGGGTCGTGGCGGTATGGGCGGCAGGAATGCAGATGAGGCGGGGCGCACGTGATCCGGGTAGTGGTGGTGGACGACGAGGCGTTGGTCCGCTCGGGTTTCCAACTCATTCTGGGCGCGTCCGAGGACATCGAGGTCGTCGCGACCGCGGGCGGTGGCGAGGCCGTGGAGACGGTTCGGCGGGAGCGGCCGGACGTGGTGTTGCTGGACATCCGGATGCCGGACGTCGACGGGCTCACCGTCCTGCGTGAGCTGCGGACGCGGCCGGATGCTCCGGTGGTGGCGATGCTGACGACGTTCGACGCCGACGAGTACATCCTGACCGCGCTGCACTGCGGTGCGGCGGGGTTCCTGCTCAAGGACACCGAGCCGGAGCAGCTCGCTCATCTGGTGCGCACCCTGGCCGCCGGTGGTGTGGTGCTTTCTCCTAAGGCGTCGCGGGCGTTGCTGCACAGCCATCCCGGTGTCGAGGCCGCCGTCGACGAGGAGGCGGCCCGGGTCCGGCTGCTCACCGCGCGGGAGCGTGACGTGCTCGTCCTGGTGGCGGAGGGGTTGTCGAACGCCGACGTCGGGGCGCGCATCCACCTCAGTGCCGGCACGGTCAAGGACCACGTCAGCGCGATCCTCACGAAGCTGCGGGTGACCAGCCGGGTGCAGGCCGCGCTGGCGGCGCAGCGGGCCGGACTTCTCGACGAGCGTCCCCGGTCGGGGGCCGGGCAATGAGCCGCGTCCGCGCGCTGTGGACACGTGTGCCCGCGCCGGTCGTCGACGGTCTCCTGGTGGTGGCGGCGGCCGTGGACGTGCGGGCGAACCTGTGGGACGACACACCGCTCGGTATCGCGCTGGCGACGGTCGGCTGCGTCGCCTTGGCCTTCCGGCGCCGGTTCCCGCTCGGTGTCTTCGTGCTGACTCTGCCCATCGCGCTGACGCAGCCGGTCGCCGTCGCTCCGCTGGTGGCGCTGTTCACGCTGGCCGAACGGTCCCGCAACCGGCCTCTTCTCGCGGTGTGCGTCGCCCTGACCGCCGTAGCGAACAGCACTCCGTGGCCGCTGGCCAGCCTCACCGAGGTCGGCCGGACCATGACGCTGGTCACCTTCGTGTACAGCCTGGCGACCGCCGCCGCGCCGGTTCTCATCGCCCAACTTCTGCAGGCGCGACGGGACTTGGCGCGGCGGCTCGTCGAGATCGAGGAGGCCAGGGAACATGAGCGGGCCCTGCACGCGCAGGCCGTGCTCGCCCGTGAACGCGCCCAACTGGCCCGTGAGATGCACGACGTGGTCTCCCACCAGGTCAGTCTGATCGCCGTACGGGCCGGAGCCCTTCAGGTCGCCACCAAGGACGCGGACACCAAGGACGCGGCCCGTACGATCCGTTCGCTGAGCGTCACCACACTCGACGAGCTGCGCACCATGGTCACGCTGCTGCGCGCCTCCGGCGGGCACTCCACCGAGCTGACGCCGCAGCCCACGCTGGCCGACCTGCGCAAACTGGTGGAATCGAGCGGCACGCACGTGGAGCTCACCGGTGAGCTGCCGCCCACCGTGGGCACACCCGCGCAACGGGCCCTCTACCGTACGGTCCAGGAGGCGCTGACCAATGTCCGCAAGCACGCCCCCGGTGCCACGGCGTGTGTCGCGCTGTGGCAGGACGGCGCCGGCATCGGAGTGACCGTCACCAACACCCCGTCCACGCGTCCCTCTCTGTCCCTGCCCGGGTCGCAGCAGGGCCTGGTCGGGTTGCGGGAACGGGCCGACATCCTGCACGGCACCCTGGAGGCCGGTCCGACGCCGGAGGGCGGCTACCGGGTGCGGCTGCGGATTCCCCTCGGCGCGGACTGACCTCAGCGGGTGGGGGCCAGGAGCTGGGTGGCCGCCAGCTGCGCGTACAGCCGGTCCGTGTCCAGCAGTTCCTCATGGGTGCCCACCGAGCGGACCCGGCCGGCGTCCATCACGACGATCCGGTCGGCGCCCGTCACCGTCGACAGGCGGTGGGCCACCACCAGCACGGTGGTCTCACCGGCCACCTCCGCCACGACGTCCCGCAGCGCCAGTTCGTTGACCGCGTCGAGCTGTGAGGTCGCCTCGTCCAGGAGCAGCAGCCGGGGCCTGCGCAGCAGGGCGCGGGCGATGGCGATGCGCTGGCGCTCGCCGCCCGACAGCTTCGAGCCGCGGTGGCCGACCGGGGTGTCCAGGCCGTGGGGCAGGCGTGCGACGAGGGCGTCGAGTCCGGTGCGGGACAGGACGTCGCGGATGGCGTCGTCGGTCGCTGCGGGGGCCGCGAAGAGCAGGTTCTCCCGCAGGGTGCCCGCCAGGACTGGGGCGTCTTGTTCCACGTATCCGATGGCGGATCGCAGTTCGGGCAGCGGCCAGTCCCGTACGTCCTTGTCGTCGATCAGGATCCGGCCGCCGGTGGCCTCGTAGAACCGTTCGATGAGTGCGAACACCGTCGACTTGCCCGCTCCGGAGGGTCCGACGAAGGCGGTCATGCCGGTGGGCGGTATCTCGAAGCTCACCTGGTGGTGGGTGTACGGCAGGCCGGGGTGGTAGCGGAAGGAGACGTCCTCGAAGCGGACCGACGCCGGTCCCTGTGCCGCTGTCTTCTGCCCGGGGCGGGAGGACGGTTCCGTCGCCAGGCGTTCCACCCGCGCGATCCGGGAGATCGCGGCCGCTCCCTCCTGATAGGAGGTCACGGCGTCGATCAGCTTGGACACCGGCTCGATCAGGTAGAAGAGGTACAGCAGGAAGGCGATGAGGGCGGACACGGGGATCTCCCCGGACGCCACGCGCGCCCCGCCGACCGCGAGCACGGCGAGGAAGGCCAGTTGGACGGCGAGTTCGTCGGCCGAGCCGGCCACGGCCTCCCACTTCGCGCTCTTCACGCCGTGCCGCCACGCCCGCCGCGCCGCCGCCTCGACCCGGGCGGTCTCCCGCTCCTCGGCACCGGATGCCTTGACCGTGCGGAACGCCCCGAGAGTCCGCTCCAGCGCGACGGAGATCTCCCCGACCGCCTCCTGCGCCCGCTCGGTGGCGCGGGCGATCCTCGGCATCACCAGGGCGACGGCCCCGCCGACCAGCACGACCACGCCGAGCGTCACGCCCAGCAGTACGGCGTCCAGGTACGCCATCATCACGATCGCCGCCACGAAGGCCACCGCGCCGGTGGCGGCGGAGACGACCGCCTGGGTGCTGACGGCCCGCAGCAACGTGGTGTCCGAGGTGACCCGGGACATCAGATCGCCCGGCGGGACCCGCTCCCACTCCGCGATCCGCAGCCGGAACAACCGCCCCACCAGGGTGCGCCGCGCGGCCAGCACCACCGACTCCGCCGTCCGCTCCAGCACGTACGCGCCGAACGCCTCGATGGCCGTGCCCAGCACCACCACCGCGGTGAGGGCGACCAGGATCCCGGCGATGGTCCCTCCGGAGGCGAGCCGGTCGACCAGGGCCTTCGTGGCCAGGGGCTGCAACAGCCCTCCGGCGGCCCCGACCAGGGCGCACAGCAGACCGAGGGCGACGGGCCAGCGGTGCGGCCGGACGTACCCGCACAGTGCCCTGAGCGTTTCTCGGGCGGACAGAGGCGTTTCATCCGTCGTCGGGGCGGATGCGGTGTTCACGGCGTTCCCTTCAGGCGTTTCGGGTCAGTGGACGAGTCCCGCTGTGGTCGCGGCGAAGGTGTGCACCAACGCCTGGCCCGCCTCGGGACGGATGACGAACAGGACGAAGACGCCCACCGCCAGCACCAGACCCAGGAACTCCAGGAACTCGCCCCTGAAGTCGTCGTGCTTGGTGTGTCGCCCACGGTGTGTCATGCCTCCAGCCTGGGAGCCCGTCCGCTCTCGCCCCATCCGGCAACCGTCGGGGCCACCCCCGCCGGGTGGCGGAAGTCGATCGGTCTCAGGTCTCACGGGAACCGGCCGGGGACGCGGCTCCGCCGGTCGGCAGGGCGGTACCCGCCGATCGGCGGGGGCTCTACCGAGGACTGCCGGATACTCCGCCGGGGGACGCCCGCGCGAGGTTCTTCGTATGACTCAGACACAGCCGCCGCAGGAGAAGCCGGCTCCCCAGGAGCACTCGCCGCCCCGCACCTCCCCCGGCCCCTCGATGGGACGCCTCGTCGGCGTGGACCTGGCCCGCGCGCTGGCGGTGTTCGGCATGTACGTCGTACACATCGGCCCCCCGCTGTCCGCCACCCACGGCGTCGCCAGCTGGGTGCGGTACATGGCGGAGGGCCACTCGTCCGTCCTGTTCGCCACGCTCGCCGGGTTCTCGCTGATGCTGATCGCCGGGCGCCAGGAGCCCAAGACCGGTCTGGCCGGCCGACAGGCGCGGGCGCGGATCGCGATCCGCGCCGTGGTGCTGCTGGCGCTGGGCACCGTGATGGCGATGGAGTACGGCGGGGTGATCATCCTCGGCTTCTACGGGGTCTACTTCCTGCTCGCGCTGCCCCTGGTGCGCCTGCGCGCCCGGACGCTCGCGATCATCGCGGCCACGCTCGCCCTCGTCACACCGCAGCTGGCGTACGTCCTGAACTCGTGGATGAGCGACTCGGTGCGGCAGAGCATCAACGCCTACGACCCGCTCCACCGGCTCAGCGAGGTGGGAGTGCTCGATCTGCTGCTCACCGGCTTCTACCCGGCCCTCACCTGGCTGCCGTTCGTGATCTCGGGCATGGCGCTGGGCCGCCTCGACCTGTCCTCCGGCGCCGTCCAGCGACGCCTGGCCGCGCTCGGTGCCGCCCTCGTCGTGGCCGCGTACGGCATGTCCTTGCTGCTGGCGGGCACGGGCGCGTTGCGGAGCATGGCGGAGGACGGGTCGTCGTCATTCGGGGGCTCGGGCTCGGGTTCGCTGCCCCTCGACAGTGGATCGGTGCCCCTCGACGGGTCGTTCCCCGAGATGTCGGCGTCGTCGCTGCTGACCGCCGGGCCGCACAGCGGCACCACGTTCGACATCATCGGCAGCGTCGGCGTCGCGATCCTCGTGATCGTGGGCGCGACGGTGGCGATGGAGCGCCTGCCGCGTCTGCGCCGACTCGCGAAGCCGGTCATCGCCGTGGGCACCATGTCCCTGACCGCCTACGTCGGCCACTTCCTCGCGCAGTCCGCGCTGTCGGTGCCCGCCGGGACCAGCACCCAGCAGTCGTGGGTGCCGCTGCTCATGTTCGTCCTCGGGGCGATCGTGTTCGCCGCGATCTGGTCCCGCTTCTTCCGGCGCGGCCCGCTGGAGTATCTGCTCAACGCGGCCACCAAGCCGGCGAAGCGCATTCGGTGAGATCCGGTCGGGGTGGGACGGCGCCGCGTTCACCCCGGCCTGCCGTTCAGAAGGCGAGGCTCCAGCGGGCGAACAGCCGCCCTCGCTCACCGCGCCGCCGGGGGCGGCCGGAGCGTAGTGGTGACGCGAAGTGTCCAGAGGCTGTTGGCAGGCAGACAGAGCCATTCAACGGTGAAGGTCGGCCAACTCTGCGCCGGTGGCCCACTGACGTTCTTTGCCAGCAGCACCGCGCCGCGAAGATCACTGAAGAGTGCTTGAGGGCCTGCCTGATCGTTCCAGGCACACCGCGCGGAATCCCTGCGGTGTCGCATCCGGCAACCGCAACCTCCCCGCCCGGTGCGCCCCTGCGTGCCGACTCAGCTCCGGCCGTCGGCGTAGGCCTCGCCGGGCTCACCGACCTGCACCGTCGG
>JABFXD010000417.1 GCA_013361925.1 Streptomyces sp.
TTTGAGGGTGGTCGATCCGGGTCGTGGGCGGTCTTTGAGGGTGGTCGATCCGGGTCGTGGGCGGTCTTTGAGGGTGGTCGATCCGGGCCGTGGGCGGCCTTTGAGTGTGGTCGATCCGGGTCGTGGGCCGTCTTTCAGCGTGGTCTGTCCCGGACTGGGTCCGTCCGCGCGGGCGGCCGATCTGGTCTGCGGCCCGTCTGCCGGGGCGGGCGGTACGGGCCGCGGCCCGGCTTCGGGGGCGGTTCGGCCCGGGCTCGCGGCCGTCGCGACACCGGAGGCCCCCGCGCCTAGCCTGGAGGCATGGCCACGGTGCAGGTGGGTGGTGTCGAGGTCGCCTACGACCGCGTCGGCCAGGGACCGCCGCTGGTCCTTGTCCACGGCGCGGGATACAACGCCCGGATGTGGCGGCCGCAGCTCTACGCGCTGGCCGACGAGTTCACGGTCGTGGCGTGGGACGAGCCGGGTGCCGGGCGCTCCTCCGACCTGCCGCCCGGCTTCACGCTCGCGGACTACGCCCACTGCCTCGCCGCCGTGATCGAGGACGTGGGGCTCGGCCCGGCCCGTGTCGCCGGCCTCTCCTGGGGCGGGACGGTCGTACTGGAGCTGTACCGGCACCACCCCGAGCTGGTCTCGGCTCTGCTGCTGGTCGACACCTACGCCGGGTGGAAGGGTTCCCTGGCGCCCGAGGAGGTGGCGGCCCGGGTCGAGGGCGCGCGGCGGATGCTCGCGGCACCGCGTGAGGAGTTCGATCCGACGCTGCCGGGTCTGTTCGCCGGGGAGCCGCCCGCCGGGTTCGTGCCGCTGCTGGACGCGATGGCTCGGGACGTGCGCCCGGAGACCATGGGGGCGCAGCTGCTCATGATGGCCGAGGCGGACGAGCGCGCCGTGCTGCCCCGGATCGCCGTGCCGACCCTGCTGGTGTGGGGCGAGCTGGACGCACGGTCACCGCTGGACGTCGCCCGCGCCTTCGAGGCGGCGATCCCGGACGCCGAGCTGGTGCTGCTTCCCGGCGCCGGACATCTCAGCAACCTGGAGGCGCCGGAGCGCTTCAACGAGGCCGTCCGCGCGTTCTGCAGGGCCCACCGCTGAGCCGGGGCGCCGCTACGCCGCCGTCGGCCCCGTCACGGTCCAGCCCGGGGCCTGCGGGTGGGCGCTCAGGTCCTCGTGGCGCACGTCCGCGCCGCAGGCCCGGCAGGTGACGACAGGGAGCAGCTCGTTGCCGCAGGAGTGCTCGACGACCATGGGCCGGTCGTCGTCCTGGTGCAGATGCCGGTCGCCCCAGGCCATGAGGGTCATGAGGACCGGCTCCAGCTCCAGGCCCGCCCGTGTGGGCCGGTACTCGAAGCGCTGCGGTCGCTCGCTGTAGGCGCGCTTCGTCAGGATCCCGGCCTCGACGAGCCGGCGCAGCCGCGTGGCGAGGATGTCGCGCGGGGCGCCGATGTTGCGCACCAGCTGGTCGAAGCGGCCGTTGCCGAGGCAGACCTCGCGCAGGACGAGCAGGGAGTACTTCTCGCCGACGAGCGCCAGGGTGTCGGCGATGGAACAGGGACGCGGGTGTTTGGGGGCGGCCATGGGGCCGATTCTAGGGGGCTTCCAGGAATGGGTTTGATTTTCCAACTCTCAGGGCTATGGTGAGTTTGGATTTCCTACTGACCGGTAATGCCCGTGTTCCAGGCTGGAGGCCGTATCCATGCGTGACGCAGTGATCGTCGAAGCCGTACGCACCCCCATAGGCAAGGGCAAGCCGAACGGCTCCCTCGCGCACGTCCATCCCGTGGAGCTCCTCGCCCACACCCTGCGCACCCTCGTCGAGCGCTCCGGCGTCGATCCGGCGCTGATCGACGACGTCATCGGCGGCACCGTCGACCAGGTCGGCGAGCAGGCCATGAACACCACCCGCTACGCCGCCCTGTCGGCGGGCTTCCCGGAGACGGTCCCGGCGACCACCGTGGACCGCCAGTGCGGCTCCTCCCAGCAGGCCGTGCACTTCGCGGCGCAGGGCGTCATCGCGGGCGCGTACGACCTCGTCGTGGCCTGTGGTGTGGAGTCGATGAGCCGGGTGCCGATGTGGTCCAACGTGCCGCCCGGCAAGGACCCGTTCGGCCCCGGTGTCGCCGAGCGCTACCCCGAGGGGCTCGTCCCGCAGGGCATCAGCGCCGAGCTCATCGCGGCCAAGTGGTCGATCACCCGGGACCAGATGGACGCCTTCGCGGTGTCCTCGCACCACAAGGCGGCCGAGGCGTGGACCGCGGGTCTCTTCGACGCGGAGGTGGCTCCGCTGGACGGGGTGGGGCGGGACGAGTGCGTGCGGCCGTCCAGTACCGCTGAGATCCTCGGCGGACTCAAGCCCGCGTACTACGACCCCGGGTTCGCCGAGAGGTTTCCGCAGATCGAGTGGAACGTCACGGCGGGCAACGCGAGTCCGGTCAACGACGGGGCGTCGGCCGTGCTGATCACGTCCAGTGAGACGGCTGCCCGTCTGGGGCTGCGGCCGTTGGCGCGGTTGCACAGTTTCGCCGTGACCGGGTCGGATCCGTTGCTGATGCTGACTGGGGTGATTCCGGCTACGGAGAAGGTGCTGCGGAGGGCCTCACTGTCGCTCGCCGACATCGATCTGTTCGAGGTCAACGAGGCGTTCTCCAGTGTGGTGTTGGCTTGGCAGCAGGAGACGGGGGCGGACTTGGCCAAGGTCAACGTGCATGGGGGTGCCATCGCGATCGGGCATCCGTTGGGGGCGAGCGGTACGCGGCTGACGACGACGCTGGTGCATGCGATGCGCGAACGCGGGGCGCGGTATGCGTTGCAGACCATGTGTGAGGCGGGGGGACTCGCCAACGCGATGGTGCTTGAACGGGTCTGATTGCGGCTGCGGGGCGGTGGGGGCTGGTCGCGCCCACGCGGCGGAGCCGCAAATTGATACAGTCCCGCGCCCCTCAGGTTGCTCAGCGCGCCCGGAGATGGTTGCGCTTGCGCCAGGCGACCCCTGCCCCGACCAATGCCGGTACGGCGATCGCCGCCATCGCGATCAGGAAGGCCGGGGACGTCGGTGTCGACGCGCGGGCGCCTGCCACCACGTACGCCGCCGTGTTCGGGATCGAGCCGAGTGCCGTCGCCAGCAGGAAGGGGACGTAGCCCATGCGGGAGACGGCGGCGCAGTAGTTCGCGGCGGCGAAAGGCACCCCGGGGAACAGGCGCACCGCCAGCATCGAGCGGAAGCCGTGCCGGCTCAGCTGACCGTCGGCGGCCTTCAGCCAGCGGCCCCGCAGCAGCGGACGCAGGGCGTCCTGGCCGAGGATCCGGCCGAGGGCGAAGGAGATGCCGGCCCCGAGCACCGTGCCCCCGAGGGCGGCACCCAGCCCCAGCTGGGTGCCGAAGAGGGCGCCCGCGGCCAGGTTCAGCAGGGGGCGCGGTACGAAGGCCACCGTGCACAGGCCGTACGCCGCCGCGAAGACCAGGGCCGCCGCGGCTCCGCCGAGCTGTGGTGGCCAGCCGTCCGCCAGCAGCCGCTGTGGCTCGAGGAGGAGCACGGTCGCCCCCGCGCCCACGAGCAGGGCGACCAGCAGGGACAGCCGTGACCAGGGCGAGAGCAGCACTCTGGAGCAGCGGGCGGCGAGACCGACCGGCAGGGGTGCGGTGAGCGCGAGCTCCGTGGCGGCGGCCGGGGGACGGGCCGTGGCGGTGCCCCCAGAGCGGGTGGTGGCATCGAGCATCCGGTGACACTAACCGACCGATGTGTGTGATCGCCGTATGGTTCGTCTCATGAGCGTCACAGGTGTGGGATCTCCCTCACTGCCGCGCAGCGCCCTCGCCGACACCGTGCTGGAGCGGCTCACGGCCACATACGGCGCCGCGGCCGACCCCGCGCGGGCCGAGCCCATGCGCGCGTACATGAAGGACGTCGCCCCCTTCCTCGGCCTCACCACCCCCGTCCGCCGGGCCCTGTCCCGCACCGTCGTGGAGGGCGTGCCGCGCCCCGACGAGGCCGACTGCACGGCCATCGCGCTGCGCTGCTGGCGGCTGCCCGAGCGCGAGTACCAGTACTTCGCCGTCGACTATCTGCGCCGCCACGCGCGCGTGCTCTCGTCCGGCTTCCTGCCGGTGACCCGGCACCTGGTCTCCACCGTGCCCTGGTGGGACACCGTGGACCTGCTGGCCGCGCACGTCGTCGGCACCCTCGTCGCGGCCGACCCGGGGCTCAAGGCGGACATGGACGCCTGGATCGTGGACGACGACCTGTGGATCGCCCGCACCGCGCTGCTCCACCAGCTCCGCCACAAGGAACGCACCGACACCGCACGCCTCTTCACCTACTGCCTGCACCAGTCCGGACACCCCGACTTCTTCATCCGCAAGGCGATCGGCTGGGCGCTGCGCGAGTACGCCAAGACCGACCCGGAGGCCGTACGGAGCTTCCTCGCGCGCGAGAAGGGCCGCTTCGCGCCGCTGTCGGTGCGGGAGGCTCTGAAGAACATCGGGGCGTGAACCTCCCCGCCCTGAAGACGCGAACCTCCCTGCCCTGAAAAATCGTTCGACGTCGGGCAAACCGTCGGCAATGATCGACACCATGTTCCGGCACGCCTTCGTCCTCGCAGCATCCGCGGTCGCGGATGCACCGAAGGCTGCCGTGCCCGTCTTCCTGACGGCCGTCGACGGCGCCCGAAGCTGACCCTCCCCGGATCGTCCGGCGGACCCCGCAGGGGGAGGGTCGGCAAGTCCTTGGGGTCCCCATCGCCACTTACGAGGCTTCGAGGTACAGCCATGCCCAAGACGGCATACGTGCGCACCAAACCGCATCTGAACATCGGCACCATGGGCCATGTCGACCACGGCAAGACCACCCTGACCGCCGCCATCACCAAGGTCCTCGCCGACCGCGGCGCCGGTACCTTCGTCCCGTTCGACCGCATCGACCGGGCCCCGGAGGAGGCGGCGCGCGGCATCACCATCAACATCGCGCACGTCGAGTACGAGACCGACACCCGGCACTACGCGCACGTGGACATGCCGGGCCACGCCGACTACGTCAAGAACATGGTCACCGGGGCCGCGCAGCTCGACGGGGCGATCCTCGTCGTCTCCGCGCTCGACGGGATCATGCCGCAGACCGCCGAACACGTCCTGCTCGCCCGGCAGGTGGGCGTCGACCACATCGTCGTCGCCCTCAACAAGGCCGACGCGGGCGACGAGGAGCTCATCGACCTCGTCGAGCTGGAGGTCCGCGACCTGCTCACCTCGCAGGGCTACGGCGGGGACGCGGTTCCTGTCGTACGGGTCTCGGGGCTGCGCGCGCTGGAGGGCGACCCGCGGTGGACGGCGTCCGTCGAGGCGCTGCTCGACGCGGTGGACACGTACGTGCCCATGCCGGAGCGGTACGTGGACGCGCCGTTCCTGCTGCCCGTGGAGAACGTGCTCACCATCACCGGCCGGGGGACGGTGGTCACCGGTGCGGTCGAGCGGGGGACGGTGAAGGTGGGTGACCGGGTCGAAGTGCTGGGGGCCTCCGTGGACACCGTGGTCACCGGCCTGGAGACCTTCGGCAAGCCCATGGAGGAGGCGCAGGCCGGGGACAACGTGGCGCTGCTGCTGCGGGGCGTTCCACGGGACGCGGTGCGGCGCGGGCATGTGGTCGCGGCGCCGGGTTCCGTCGAGCCGCGACGGCGGTTCACGGCCCAGGTGTATGTGCTGTCCTCGCGTGAGGGCGGGCGTACGACGCCGGTCGCGACGGGGTATCGACCGCAGTTCTACATCCGGACCGCGGATGTGGTGGGCGACGTCGACCTTGGTGAGGTGGCCGTCGCTCGGCCTGGGGAGACGGTGACGATGACCGTCGAGCTGGGGCGGGAGGTGCCGCTCGAGCCGGGGCTCGGGTTCGCCATTCGTGAGGGAGGCCGGACTGTTGGTGCGGGGACGGTGACAGCCGTTGTGTGAGGGGGATTGAGGTGAGTGGGGGACTGCGGGTCGTATGCGGCTGGTCGCGCAGTTCCCCGCGCCCCTGAGGCCAATACAGCACAGGCACAATGGACAAGTGACCGAAGCCATCCCCGTCGCCCGTGCCGTCGATCACGGGTTCGCCAAGCTCATGCCTGATGTCGACCGGCGCCGGGCCTGGTTGCTCACCGTCGACGGGGCGCCTCAGTCGTACGTCGACCTGGACGAGCCGACGCACCTCGAGTTCGAGTACGCGCGTCGGCTCGGCCATGCCCTGGACATCCTGGCCGAGCCCGGACAGCCGCTGGACGTGCTGCATCTCGGTGGAGGTGCGCTGACCCTGCCCCGGTACGTCGCCGCCACCCGGCC
>JABFXD010000905.1 GCA_013361925.1 Streptomyces sp.
CCGTGCGGTCTCCCGCCAGGTGGCTCCCCACCTGGCGAACCCGCTCACGTTCTACCTCCCCGTGTACAAGGGCGGGCCGCACGGCGCGGCGAAGCTCGGGGCGGGCGTCTTCGCCTACTCCGCGCTCTCCGCGTTCGGTGACGGCGTCGGTCACCTCCTGTCCCCCGCCAAGGCGGCGCAGGACGTGCCCGAGCTGCGCACCGACAACCTGAAGGCCGTCGCCGTCTACGGCGACGACCAGATGAACGACGCCCGCATGGCGCTGATGACGGTCCGCGCGGCCGTCGAGGCGGGCGCGGTCGTCCTCAACCACGCCGAGGTGACCGGCCTGCGCTTCACCAAGGGCCGGGTCACCGGTGCCGAGCTGCGCGACCGCACCTCCGGCGACGAGTTCGGCGTCAACGCCCGTCTGGTGCTGAACGCGACCGGCCCGTGGGTCGACCACCTGCGCAAGATGGAGGACCCGAACGCGGCTCCCTCCATCCGTCTCTCCAAGGGCGCGCACCTGGTCCTGAAGCGGACCGCGCCGTGGAAGGCCGCGCTGGCCACGCCGATCGACAAGTACCGGATCACCTTCGCCCTCCCGTGGGAGGACATGCTGCTCCTCGGTACCACCGACGAGGAGTTCGAGGGCGACCCGGCGGACGTCAAGGTCACCGAGAAGGACACCGCGCAGATCCTGGACGAGGCCGCGTTCTCCATCCGGGACCAGCAGCTCGACCGGGACCTGATCACGTACGCCTTCGCGGGTCTGCGGGTGCTGCCGGGCGGGCCCGGCGACACCGCCAAGGCCAAGCGCGAGACCGTCGTCACCGAGGGCAGGGGCGGCATGCTGTCCGTCGCGGGCGGCAAGTGGACGACGTTCCGGCACATCGGCCGTACGGTCATGCAGAAGCTGGAGGCCCTGCCGGGTCACCCGCTGGGCGACGATTTCGAACCGATCTCGTCCCTGCCCAAGAAGCTCCCGCTGCCGGGTGTCGCCAACCCGCGCGCGGTCGCGCACCGGCTGCTGGTCGACAACCCGGCCCCCGGCCCGCG
The DNA here is from genome assembly GCA_013361925.1 of Streptomyces sp. Classification (GTDB taxonomy): domain Bacteria; phylum Actinomycetota; class Actinomycetes; order Streptomycetales; family Streptomycetaceae; genus Streptomyces. Next base: position 1,039 of record JABFXD010000905.1, read on the forward strand.
CATGGCCGCCGACACGGCCAAGCACCTGGCGACCCACTACGGCTCCCTGGCCTTCGACATCGCCCGCCTGGCGAACGAGAACCCGGAGCTGGGCGAGCGCGTCCACCCCGACGCCCCCGAGATCTGGGCGCAGGTCGTGTACGCCCGTGACACCGAGTGGGCCGAGACGCCGGACGACGTGCTGCGCCGCCGCACGACGCTGACGATCCGCGGCCTGGCCACGGACGAGGTGCGGGCGAAGGTCCAGGACCTGCTCGACAAGAAGTAGGCGCTACGACTCGAAGGGCGCGGTTCCTCCTGACGGGAGCCGACCTGACCGAGGCCCGGCCCTCCTCCCCTATGGGGCCGGTACGCGAGAGGGGCGACTCCACGCCGATGGAGCCGCCCCTCTCGCATGCCGCGTTGTCAGTGGCGGGTGTTTTCATGGGGCGCATGGATACGGAACGGGCCACCCCCGCGGAACTCGCCGCGCTGCGGGAGGCGTTCGGGGTGGACGACGGGGGCGCTTCGGCGCTGGGGTGGAACGCGGTGCGGGCGTTCGAGGCGGAGCACGGCGTGGTGCTGCCGGAGCCGTACCGCTCGTTCGTGGCGGAGATATCGGACGGGTCGTTCCAAGGGCCGCCGGAGTATGGGCTGGTAGGGCTGGCCGAGAGCGCCAAGGGGCAGGATCTGGGCCGGCCCTTCCCACTCGCCGAGCCCTGGATGTGGGAGGACGACGACGGGGGGCACGAGGACCCCGAGACCGTCGTCGAGCAGGTCGTCCACCGGGGTTCGCTGAACCTCGGCACGGACGGCTGCGGCATGGACTGGCATCTTGTCGTCACCGGCCCGCACCGCGGACACATATGGCATGTCACCGACGTGGGCGCCCTGCCGTTCGGCGCGGAGTTCGGTCACACGACCTCCGCGCCCGGCTTCGCCGGCTGGGTGCGGCACTGGGCCGCCGGTGAGGAGTGGTTCGACGCCGAGTCAGCTCAGTGAGGCGACGGCCTCGCGTACGGCGGCCACGTCCCGCAGCTCCTCGCGGCGCACGATCAGTTCGCGGCCCAGCAGCAGCGCCCTGCGGGACGCCGGGGCCGGGTCCGGGAGGGTCGTCAGGTCGGTCAGGTGGGCGAAGCCGATGATGCGGCGGACGATCTCCGTGCCGGCGTAGCCGACGGACTCCGTCCGGACGCGACGCAGGAAGCGGTCCAGGTGGGCGTCGTCGAAGAACGTGTCGACGCGGGTCGGCCAGAGGCGGCGGAACTCCGTCTCGAACGCCTCCCAGGACAGCCTGAGTTGGTCGGCGTGGTCGGACAACGTGCCCAGGGCCCGGGCCCGTTCCTCGGACACCAGGACGTTGGCCCAGTACAGGCCGAGGTCGTAGCCGATCGGGCCGACGAAGGAGAACTCGGGGTCGAAGACCCGGACGACCGGGGCGCCTTCGCGGTCGCCGACCATGATGCTGCCGGTGTGCAGGTCGCCGTGGAGGAGGGCCTGGGCGCTGGTCATGAAGGTGTGCCGGAGGTCGGCGACCTCCGTGCGCAGGCGCGCGTCCGCGCGGAACTCCGCCGCCAGGTCGGCGACGCCCTCGTGCCAGTGGTTGTGCTCGTGCTCGATGTACGGCTCGGAGAGGACCACGTCTTCCGTGATCTTGCACAGCTCGGGGCTGACCGAGGCGGCGATCAGGGCCTTGCGTTCGGCGGAGGGCATGCCGAAGTCGCTGGTGGCGAAGGCCAGTTGCGCCACGAACTCGCCCACGCGGGCCGAGGTTCCCGGGCCGTAGGCCGCGCCCTCGTTGAGGAGCGTGCGCAGGACCTCCAGGTCCGACATGTCCTCCATGACGAGCGCGTAGTTCTCGGGGTCGTAGCCGTGGATCACCGGGATCTTGTCGGGGGCGACCTTGGCGACCTGGTCGTAGGCGCGGGCCTCGGCGTCGGCGCGGTCCGGGTTCATCGGCCAGGACGGTCCCGCCACGCGGACCCACGGCAGGGCCTGCTTCACGGCGAGGCTGTGGGTGCCGTCGGGCGCGGTGGCGAGGAAGACGCGGTTCATGTTGCCGTCGGAGACCTCGCGGACCTCCGGGTCGGCGGCCTCGGCCCAGTGGCCGCGCTCGCGCAGGTACGCCGGGATGTCCTCGGTCTCCAGGATGCGGTAACCCATGACTCTCCTTAAGCCGTGCGGCGCTTGGACAAGGTGAAGCTGAAGACCAGGGCGAGGATGAGGACCGCGCCCTCGACGACGTCCTGGGTGTAGTACGGCAGGCCCTTGATGGTCAGGCCGGTGGTGATGATGCCGATCAGGACCGCGCCGAGGGCCGTGCCCCAGACGTTGGGGCGGCCCCGGCCCAGGACGGAGGTGCCGACCAGCGCGACCGCCACGGCCTCCAGGAGCTGCGAGGTGCCGGCGGACACGTCGCCCTGGCCGATGCGGGAGGCCAGGATCAGGCCGCCGACGGAGGCGAGGACGCCGGACAGGACGTAGGCGAGGGCCCGGTAAGCGCCGACGCGGATGCCGGCCAGCCGGGACGCCTCGGGGTTGGCGCCGATGGCGTACAGCACCCGGCCCCAGCGGGTGCGGGCGAGGAAGACCCAGGCGACGACGGTCAGTCCGCCGAAGACGAGGACCGAGATGGGGATGCCGAGGACCGTGCCGCGGTCGATCTTCAGGAAGCCCTCGGTGAACTTGCCGGGGGCGGTGGTGCCGTCGTCCAGGGTCATGCCGGGGGTGATGGACTGGCCGTCGACCAGGACGAGTTTGAGGCCCTGGACGATGAACAGGGTGCCGAGCGTCGCCAGCATGTCGGGGATCTTCAGGACGACGATCAGCAGGGCGTTGAGCAGGCCCACCACGGCACCGGCCGCGAGCACCGCGAGGATCGCGACCGTACCGATCTGGTTGTGGACGACCATGGTCTGGGCGGCGACGGAGACGCCGAGGCCTGCGACCGCGCCGACGGACATGTCCATGCCGCCGACGGCCATGGTGAGGGTGACGCCGAGGCCGAGGATGGCGGCCACGGAGACATAGCGCAGGGTGTCGAGGAGGGTCGCCGACTCGCGGAACGAGCCCTCGCTGAGCGCGAAGTAGAGGAACAGCGCGACCGTCACGAAGATGAAGCCGTACTTGATGACGGCGTTCTGGAGGCGGGCCGCGGGGGTGGCCGTGGCGGACGGGGTCGCCGTCTTCACCGGGGTGCTCTGGGCTGTGGTCATGGGGTGCTTCCTTCGGCGGCGGCGGGCGCGGGCGTCACACCGACGCCGAGATGGTCTGGATCACGCGGTCGCGTTCCGCGTCCTCGCCGTAGGCGTCGAGGTGGATCTCGCCGGCGGCCAGCACGACGACCCGGTCGGCGACCTCCAGCACCTCGTCGACGTCGGCGGACAGGACGAGCACGGCGGCGCCCTCGGCGGCCAGGGCGCGGGCACGGCGGCCGATGTCCCGGCGGGCGCCGATGTCCACGCCTCGGAACGGCTCGTCCAGGATGAGGACGCGGGGTGTCTCGGCGAGCCAGCGGCCGACGACGACCTTCTGCTGGTTGCCGCCGGACAGCTCCTCGACGGTGCTCTGCTCGTCGCGGGTGACGACGCCGAGGGCGTCGATGGTGTCGCGGCCGAGGGCGTCCTCCTTCGCCGTGTTGACGAGGCCGAGCCGGGACAGCGACTTCAGGAACGGCAGCGAGATGTTCTGGGCGAGCGACCAGCCGGGGACGAGGGCGTCGGCGTGCCGGTCCTCGGGGACCAGGTGGATGCCGCCGCGGATCGCGTCGGCGGGGCGGCGCGGCGTGTACGGCTTGCCGTCCAGCTCGACCGCGCCGCTGGTGAAGGGTTCGGCGCCGAACAGGCCGCGGGCCAGCTCGGTCTTGCCCGCACCCAACAGTCCGACGACGCCGGTGACTTCGCCGGTGCGGAGGTCGAGGTCGAGGGGCGTGCGGCCCTCGAAGAGACGGACCCCTCTCAGTGAGAGGACCACCGCACCGCAAGGCGCCCCTTCCCGCACCGGCCGTGCCGTGGTCGCCTCCTGGGCCTGGGCGAGCATCGCGCGCAGGGCCGCGTCCCAGTCGAAGGGCTTGGCCTGGTCCTCGGTGAGACGGCCGTCCCGCAGGACGACCAGCCGGTCGGCCAGGGCGTCGATCTCGCCGAGGCGGTGGGAGACGTAGAGGACGGCGATGCCGTCGTCGCGCATCTTCTCGACGAGGGCGAAGAGGCGTTCCGCCTCGGCCGCCGACAGTGCGGAGGTCGGCTCGTCGAGGATGAGGAGGCGCGGGCGGGTGGCCAGGGCGCGGGCGAGGATGAGCAACTGCCGGTCGGAGATGCCGAGTTCGGTGACATCCCTTCGCAACAAGGTGTCGCTCCAGCCCAGTTCCAGACCCGCCTGGATCTCGCGGGCGCGGGCCAGCAGCTTGGCGCCGTTGAGGAAGGGGTTGCCGCGGCGCTGGGCGAGTTCCTCGAAGACGAGGTTCTCGGCGACCGAGAGGCCGGGCACGATGCCCTCGCCGATGCGCTGGTGCACGGTCTGGATGCCCAACTGCCGGGCGGCCAGCGGTGACTGGAGAGCCGCGGGCTCCCCGGCGACCCGCACCTCGCCGCCGTGGTCCGTGTGCACGCCCGACAGGATCTTGATCAGCGTGGACTTGCCGGCGCCGTTCGCGCCGAGCAGCGCGACGACGCTGCCCGGTGCGATGTCCAGCGAGACGGACTCCAGGACCGTCTTGCCGCCGAAGGCCATGCTGACGTCGGTCAGGGAGACCGCCGGCGTCTCAGCCGACCCGGCGGCCCCGGTCGTCCCGGTCGTCTCAGTGGGCGACATTCGAGATCCAGTCCGCGGTCGAGACCTGGGCCAGGTTCAGCGCGGGCAGCGCCTCGCGCAGCTGGTCCATGTTCGCGATCTTCTTCTCGCGCAGGAAGTCCTGTGTGATGGCGACGGCCGGGAACTCGACGGAGGTCTTGTTCAGCTGACCGGCCAGCTCCAGGGCGGTGGTGCGGACGACGGCGGCGCCGACCGCGGACGGGTCGGTGCCGGCCGTGGCGACCCAGGGGCTGTCGGCGGCGGTCATCTGCTGGATGTCGGCGTTGGAGACGTCCGCGCCGAAGACCTTCACCTTGTCCTGGAGCTTCTTGTTCTGCACGGCGAGGACGGTGCCCTTGGCGAGCTCGTCGTAGGGGGCGAAGACACCGGCGACGTCGCCGTGCTGGGTGAGCGCGGCGGAGACGAGGGGAACGTTGTCAGTGGCCGTGGAGTCGGTGACCTTGCCGACCTTGAACTCCTGCTTCCAGCCCTGCGCGGCGAGTTGCTTCGCCCAGACGGTGTTGCGCTTGTCGAGGGCGGCGTAGCCGGCGACGTTGACGTAGCCGACCTTGGCGTCCTTGCCGACCTCCTTGGCCATCACGTCGAGGACGGCCTGGGCCATGCTGGCGTCGTCCTGCTTGGTGGAGACGACGCCCTTGGTGGCCGTCTCGACGTCGTAGACGACGACCTTGATGCCCTTCTTCACGGCCTTGTCGATCTCCGGCTGGATGGTGGCCGGGAAGCCGTGGTCGATGATGATCGCCTTGGCGCCGGAGTTGATGGCCGAGGAGAGGTCGGTGGCCTGCTTGGCGTTGTCGGCCTGGGCGTCGTACACGGTCAGGTCGATGCCGAGGGCCTTGGCCTGCGCCTTGGCGCCGTTGCCCCACTGCTCGAAGTAGTCGCCGGCGCCGCTCTGTCGGACCAGGGCGACCTTGACCGCGCCCGCGCTGAAGGGGGCGGGCTTCTTGCCGGTGGCGGCCGAGGCGGAGGCGGCGGTGTCGCCGGTGTCCTTGGAGGCGTCGGTGGACTGGGAGCAGCCGGACAGCACGAGCGCGGACACGGAGGCGAGGGAGAGCGCGGCGAGGGGCAGACGGGTGCGGGACATGAGGGGCTCCAGGTGCGGGGTGGTGCAGAGCGGAGGAAGGGGGTGCCGGGCCCGGAGCGCGAGCAGGGAGGGAATGCGCCACCGCGAAAAGGGCAGGGCGGGGCTCCGGGAGGGGTCAGCGACAGCTGGCGGTGGTCGTCCGGAGCAGGTCCACGTACAGCCGCCGTACGAGCAGCAGCGTCTTCATACGCAGATCATGAGAACGATTTCAGCCATACGTCAAAGGAGGGGAAGCGGTTTCTCAGCACGTGAGACAACGACTACGTCACACCTGATTGACCTGACATGGCGGGTTACCATCGCGGGACCGGCACCCGACCCGGCACAGTGAGGCCCCGATGACGACACCAGCCGCAAAAGCGCTGCGTATGCCCTGCATGCGCCGCTGTTGTCGCGCGCTGTGTCGCGGCTGACCGACTGTCCCGTCCCGTTTCGCCGCCTCCTCTTTCTCCTCTCTTCCTCTCCCGCCCGTCCGGTGCTTGTCTCGGTATCCGGACTTTCCTTCCAGACTCCTGGAGTTGTTCCCATGACGCTGCTGACCACCTGGTCCGAGTCCGGCCCCGAGACGCAGGTCCGCCGTACCTCGGACCCCGCCGAGATCGCCGAGGCGCTCAAGCCGCTCGGTGTGCGTTACGAGCAGTGGCCGATCCGCGAGGACGTGCCCTTCGACGCCGACAGCGACACGGTCTTCGCCGCGTACGGCCCCGAGATCGAGAAGCTGAACGCCGAGGAGGGCTTCACCACCGTCGACGTCCTCGGTCTGCACCCCAGTGACGACCCGGAGTTCCCGGCGAAGGCCAAGGCCGCCCGCGAGAAGTTCCTCCAGGAGCACACGCACGACGACGATGACGAGGTCCGCTTCTTCGTCTCCGGCTCCGGCATCTTCTACCTCCATGTGAACGGCGAGGTGCACGCGGTCTTCTGCGAGAAGGGCGACCTGCTGGGCGTCCCGCGCGGCACCACCCACTGGTTCGACATGGGCACGAACCCCTCGTTCACCGCGATCCGCTTCTTCCACGAGGAGGACGGCTGGATCGGCAACTTCACCGGCTCGCCGATCGCGTCCCGCTTCCCGGACTACGACACGATCGCGGCGGGTTACGAGGCGGACAAGGCCTCCGCATGAGCCTGTTGTACGACGTGGACGCCGTGGTGCTCGACATCGAGGGCACCACGAGCGCCACGGGCTTCGTCGTCGACGTCCTCTACCCGTACTCCCGCTCACGTTTCGGAGCACTGCTCTCTGAGCGGAGCGGTGATCCGGACGTCCAGCGGGCCGTCGCCCAGGTCCGCGAGGAGCTCGGCGACCCGGACGCGGACGCGGCGGCCGTCGAGAAGGCCCTGAACGCCTGGCTCGACGAGGACCGCAAGGCCACCCCGCTGAAGACCCTCCAGGGCATCATCTGGTCCGAGGGCTTCGCCCGCGGCGACCTCGTCTCGCACTTCTACGACGACGTCGTACCGCGCCTGCGCGCGTGGCACGCGGCCGGCCTCACGTTGTACGTCTACTCGTCCGGCTCGGTGGCCGCGCAGCGGGCGTGGTTCACCAACAGCCCGGAGGGCGACCTCACGTCGCTCGTCTCCGGGCTGTACGACACCGAGAACGCGGGGCCCAAGCAGGAGTCGGAGTCGTACCGGCGTATCGCGCGGGCGACCGGCGTCGAGCCGTCGAGGCTTCTCTTCCTCTCCGACCGCCCCGGCGAGCTGGACGCGGCCCGCGCGGCCGGCTGGCACGCGGTCGGCATCCGGCGGCCCGGGGAGCCGTACTACGAGCAAGGCGTCGGCGACCACGCGCAGGCGGGGACGTTCGACGAGATCACCGTTTCTAGGAGCACCGCATGACCGCCGAGATCAGCGCACTCGACCTGGAGGAGGCGGGGGCGGTACTCGCCGCCGAGTCCGCCCGCTTCGCCTCCTTCGGCTGGATGCGGGGCACCTCCGGCAACCTGTCCGTGGTGCTCACCCGTGACCCGCTGCGGCTCGCGGTCACCGCGAGCGGCCACGACAAGGGCGAACTGACGCCCGCCGACGTGGTGTTGGTGGACGGACAGGGCGCTGCCGTCCAAGGCGGCAAGCCGTCCGCCGAGGCCGAGCTGCACGCGCGCGTCGCCGCGCTGACGGGCGCCGGGGCGGTCGTGCACGTCCACACGGTGGCGTCCGTGGCCATGGGGCGGCGCGATCCGGGCGGGATCGTCTTCCGGGACCTGGAGATGCTCAAGGGCGTCGGCCAGCCCGCGCACGACGTCGAGGTGACGCTGCCGGTCATCGCCAACAGCCAGGACATGAAGGTGCTCGGGGACCGGCTGGAGGAGGCGCGGAACCCGCGGATGCCGGCCGTCGTGGTCGCGGGGCACGGGCTGTACGTCTGGGGTGCCGACCCCCGTCAGGCGCGGCACCACACCGAAGTGGTGGAGTGGCTGCTGGAGTTGGAGCTGTCGCAGCGCTGAGCGGCGGGGAGAACATGAAGAAGGGGACTCCCGGGATCGGGGGTCCCCTTCTTCGGCTTCCGTCTACTTGAGGTGATCGCCCGGCAGTTGACCGGCGGCGACCTCCAGGACGCCACGCTCCGTCACCAGCCCCGTCACCAGCCGCCCCGGCGTCACGTCGAAGGCGGGGTTGTGGCCGCGCGACTCGGCGGGCGCCGTCCGCACCCCGCCCCACTCCAACACCTCGGCCTCGCCGCGGAGTTCGATGTGGATGTCGTCGCCGGTCTTGGTGGCGAGGTCGACCGTCGTCGTCGGCGCGGCCACCAGGAACGGGATGCCGGCGTCGGCGCAGGCGAGCGCGACGCCCACGGTGCCGACCTTGTTGGCGGTGTCGCCGTTGGCCGCGATGCGGTCCGCGCCGACGATCGCCGCGTCGACCTCGCCGCGCAGGATGGTTCCGGCGGCGGCCCCGTCGGCCTGGACGTAGTGCGGTATTCCCTCCTGGACCAACTCCCAGGCGGTGAGGCGGGATCCCTGGAGCAGCGGGCGCGTCTCGTCGGCGTACACGACCTCAAGGCGTCCGCGCGCGTGGAGTTCGCGGATGACGCCCAGTGCCGTGCCCCAGCCGGCGGTGGCGAGGGCGCCGGTGTTGCAGTGGGTCAGGATGCGCAACGGCCGGTCCTCGCCGACCATGTCGAGCAGCCAGTCGGCGCCGTGCGCGCCCATCGCGCGGTTCGCCTCGACGTCCTCGCGCTGGACCGCGGCGGCCTCCGCGAGCACCGCGTCGAGGCCCTCCTCGAAGCGGGTCATGACCCGGTCCACGCACACCATGAGGTTGACGGCCGTGGGGCGGGCCGCGCGGACCCGGGCGACGGCCGCGCGGACCTCGTCCACCGACCAGCCCTCGCGCTGCCCCTCGATGAGCGCGAGCGCGACTCCGTACGCGCCGGCTGCCCCGATGGCGGGCGCGCCCCGCACGACGAGACGCTGGATCGCGTCGACCAGAGTGTCCACATCGCGGACATTCATGGTCTCGGTGCGCTGCGGCAGCAGCGTCTGGTCGATGAGGGCGAGGCTCTCCCCGGCCCACTCGACCGCGCGCAATTCCTGGGGCATATCGGGACACTCCTGATGTTCCGGTGGTCTCCGCCACCGTACATGACCTGCACGAACCATAGTTCGAGACAGTCGAGCAGATGTCCGGAAACGGATGCTACTGTCCGCCAATCAGTCCGCAGACCGAGACGAAGGAGGAAAGACCGTGCTGCTGACCAAGCGCCGTTTCCTCGACTTCGGCCGGTGTGCCGGCGACGGCTGTCGACGCTGACCCCCGTCCCCGCAGCGTCACCCCCCGTCCACCCTCACGCGCTCCCGACGGAGCGCGCATCGCCGTATCCGGAAGGTCTCCCCGATGCTTCGCAGATCCCGTCGTACCCTCCAGGTCGCCGCCGCCACCGCGCTGCTGGTCACCGCGGCCACCGCCTGCAACGCCGCCGCGAAGAGCGACTCCGCCGGCGCGAGCGCGGGCAGCGACACGTCGTTCACGCTGGTCACCCCGGACGCCGTCGGCCAGAACGAGTTCCTGAAGCTCGCCGTCACCGGCATCGAGTCCGCGGCGAAGAAGCACGACGGCACGCAGAAGGTCTACGAGTCCACCGACAGCGCCTCCCAGCAGCAGAACGTGCAGGCCGCGGTCGACGCCAAGCCCGATGTCGTCGTGCTGGTCGGCTTCGAGTTCGCGGACATCGTCGCCCAGCAGGCCGAGAAGAACCCGAAGCAGCAGTTCCTGATCATCGACGCCTGCACCACCAAGACCTTCAAGAACGTCAGTTGCGCGGTCTTCCGCGAGCACGAGGGCGTCTACCTCGCCGGTGCCGAGGCGGGTCTGCTCAGCAAGTCCGGCAAGGTCGGCGCGGTCGACGTCCTCGACACGCCCCAGTTCCGCCGCTACAGCGACCCGTTCGCGGCCGGTGCCAAGAAGGTCGCGCCGAAGACCACGACGGACACCCGTTTCGTCGGCGGCCAGTCCCCGTTCGACGACTCGGCCCGCGCCAAGGAGCAGGCGGGCACCCTGCTCGCCAAGGGCTACGACCAGCTCATGGCGGCCGCGGCGGCGGGCAACTACGGCGTGTTCGAGGCCGCCAAGGCCAAGGGCGCCTACGCGTACGGCGTCGACGTCAACCAGTGCACCGCGGCGCCCGGCACGGTCGTCGACAACGTGATCAAGCGCACGGACATCGCCGTCGAGAAGGGCATCGAGTCGGTGCTCGGTGGGAAGACGGGCACGACCGTCTCCTACGGCCTCAAGGAGGGCGGCATCAGCCTGACCGGCCTGGAGGACGGCGTCGAGACGTCGAAGTGCGTGATCGCCGACCACACGGACGTGCTCGCGAAGGTCAAGGAACTGCGCGACCAGATCGTGTCCGGGAAGCTGACGGTCGATGACCCCGCCGCGAGCTGACGCCCAGGACGTCGCCGTCGAACTCCGGGGAATCACCAAGCGGTTCCCCGGCACGGTCGCCAACGACGCCGTCGACCTGACCGTCCGGCGCGGCGAGATCCACGCCCTCATGGGCGAGAACGGCGCGGGCAAGTCCACCCTCATGTCGATCCTGTACGGCATGACGCGCGCCGACGCCGGTTCGGTCCTCGTCGACGGGCGCGAGGCGGACTTCGCCAGCCCGGGTGACGCGATGGCCGCCGGACTCGGCATGGTCCACCAGAGCTTCAAGCTGTTCGACTCGCTGAGCGTGGCCGAGAACGTCGTCTTCGCCGCCGAGCCGCGCCGCTTCGGCCTGGTGGACCGGGCCGCGGCCCGCCGCCGGGTGCGTGAACTCGCCGAGGAACACGGCCTGGCCGTGGACCCGGACGCACGCGTCGGCGATCTGCCGGTCGGCCTGCGCCAGCGCGTCGAGATCCTGAAGCTGCTGCACCGCGGCGCCCGCACGCTGATCCTCGACGAGCCGACGGCGGTGCTCACGCCCGCCGAGGCGGACGCGCTGTTCGCGGTCCTCAAGTCCCTGGCCGCACAGGGCCGTACGGTGATCCTCGTCACGCACAAGCTGCGCGAGGTCCTCGAAGGCAGCGACCGCGTGACCGTCCTGCGCGACGGCCGGGTGGTCGCCCGTCTGGTCACCGCGGAGACCTCCGCCGACGAGATCGCCGCCGCGATGACCGGCCGCGCGGTCGAACTCGACCGCATCCACGCCCCGGGCACCCCGGGTGACGTGGTCCTGGCCGTGTCCGGCCTCACCACCGACGGGGTGAGCGAGGCCTCGCTCACGGTGCGGGCGGGCGAGATCGTCGGCATCGCGGGCGTCGCGGGCAACGGCCAGAGCGAGCTGATCGAGGCGCTGGCCGGACTGCGGCCGACCACCGCGGGCAGGGTGACGCTCCGCCGGCAGGACATCTCCCACGCCTCGGCCACCGAACGCCGCCTCAAGGGGCTCGCGTACGTCCCCGAGGACCGTCACGCGGTCGGTACGGCCCCTGCCGCGTCCGTCGCCGAGAACCTCGCCATGGGACATCACCGTACGGCCCTGTCGTCCCGCGGCCTGCTGCCCCCGGCCGGAGTCCGGTCCCACGCACGGCAGTTGATCGAGCGCTTCGGCATCAAGGCCCCGTCCCCCGAGGTGCCCGCCTCGGCGTTGTCCGGCGGCAATCTCCAGAAGCTGCTCATCGGCCGCGAACTCGCCCACGAGGCACCCCTGTTGCTCGTCGAGCAGCCGACCCGCGGGGTGGACATCGGCGCCATCCAGAACATCCACGACCAGCTGATCGCCTACCGCGACGCCGGTCACGCCGTGCTCCTCGTCTCGGCCGAGCTGAGCGAGATCCGAGGCCTGGCGGACCGGGTGCTGGTCATGTACGAGGGCCGGATCACGGCGTCGTACGACAAGAACCAGGCGGACGAACGGACGCTGGGCCTCGCGATGGCGGGCGGCGCCTCAAGGGAAGCCGTCACGGTGGAGGCCGTCGACTGACATGAACAACCGGATCCTCGGAGCCCTGCGCTCCCCCATCACCTTCTCCGTGCTCGCGGGCGTCCTGATCGGCGCCCTGTTCCTCGTCGGGACCGGCGCGGACCCGATCGCGTCCTACGAGGCGGTCCTCACCGGCTCGTTGGGCGCCGACGGCATCGGCTCCACGCTGACGACCGGCACCAGTGTGCTCGGCATGGCGCTGGCGCTGGCGATCCCACTGCGGGCCGGACTCATCAACCTCGGCGGCGACGGCCAGATGGTCCTCGGCGGCATCACGGCGGCCGTGACCGGCCTCTACTCCCCGCTGCCGGCCCCGCTGACCGTCGTGCTCGCGCTGCTCGCGGGCATGGCGGCGGGCGCCGCGTACGCCGCTCTGGCCGCCCTGTGCGAGAACCACTTCGGTGTCCCGCTGCTGGTCAGCAGCCTGCTGCTGAGCTACCCGGCGGTGTCGCTCGCCTCCTATCTGGCGCGCTACCCGCTGAAGGAGCCCGGCTCCAGCCTGCCGCAGACCCGTTCCCTGCCCGACGGGGTGGCGCTGCCCGCGTTCGGCGACTCCACGGTCACCTGGGGGCTGGTTCTGGTCGTCCTCGCGGCGGCCGCCTACTGGTTCACCGACCAGCGGACCGCCGTCGGGTACGAAATACGGATGACCGGTCTCAACTCCCGCTTCGCCGCCTACGCGGGCGTCGAACGCCGGGGCCTGACCCTGAAGTTGATGTCCGTCTCGGGCGCGACCGCCGGACTCGTGGGCGCCATCGGGGTGTTGAGCTTCCCGTACCGCTTCGTGGACGGCTCGCTCACCGCACCCGGCTACACCTGGACGGGACTCACCGCGGCGCTGCTGGCGACGGCCGCCCCGCTCGGCACGGTCGTCGCGTCCTTCTTCTTCGCCGTCCTCCAGGTCGGCGGCCTGGCGATGGAGCGGACGACGGAGGTGCCGCGCGAGCTGACCCAGGTGCTCCAGGCGATCGTGATCGTGTTCCTGGCGGCCCGACTGCGCTTTCCCAGCCGGTGGTTCAACCGTCGTAAGGAGGCGGTGTGATGTTCTTCGACTCCGATCTCCTGATGTCGGCGCTGCGCGCCCTGACCCCGATCCTGCTGGCCGCGCTGGGCGGTGCGATCTGCGAGCGGGCCGGCGTCTTCAACATCGGCCTCGAAGGCATGATGCTGATGGGCTGCTTCACGGCGGTGGCCACGAGCTGGTTCACCGGCAGCCCGTGGCTCGGCGTGCTGGCGGCGGCGCTGGCCGCGGCGGCGTACTCGCTGATCCTGGCGGTGGGGACGGTGACCCTGCGCGGGGACGCGGTCGTTCTGGGCGTCGCGATGAACCTCCTCGCCGTGGGCCTCACCAGTTTCCTGCTGCGTACGGTCTTCGGTGTGCAGGGCACTTTCGACGACCCGTCACTCGCCGGGCTGCCGCTGATCGGCGGACTGAGCCCGCTCGCCTATCTGTCGTGGGCGGCGGTCGCGGTGGCCGCGTTGATGCTGTCCCGGCATGTGTGGGGGCTCAGGCTGCGCGGGGTCGGCGAGGCGCCGGACGCGGCGGCCACGCTCGGGGTGAGCCCCGCCAGGTACAAGTACGCGGCCGTGCTCGTCTCCGGCGTGCTCTGCGGTCTGGCCGGGGCCCAACTCGCGCTCGGCAACGTCACGTTGTTCACCGAGAACATGACCGCGGGCCGCGGCTGGATCGCCGTCGTCGCCGTCATGCTCGGCCGCGCCCTGCCCCTCGGCGTCCTGCTCGCCGCGCTGCTCTTCGGCCTCGCCGAGGCGGCCGGCTTCCGCCTCCAGGGTCTCGGTCTGCCCCAACAGGCCACCGACGCGGCGCCGTACGTCGTCACGCTCGGCGCTCTCTTCCTCACCACGGCACGCCGTCGTCGCCGTGTCCGCCCGTCGTCCACCGGAGCCGCCTCATGACGCAGGACCTGCTGCCCATCACCCGTATACCCCGCACCGGCCTGCCGGCCCACGCGGTCGTCGTCGGCGACCCGGCGCGCGCCGCGGCCGTCGCCGCCCTGCTCGACGACGCCGAGGAGGTGTCCTACCACCGCGAGTACCGTGTGTTCAGCGGCAGTTGGAAGGGCCTGCCGGTCGTCGTCGCCTCGCACGGCGTGGGCGGACCGGGCGCGATCCTGCTGTTCCAGGAGCTCGCGGACGCGGGCGTGCGGGTGCTGCTGCGGTTCGGTACGGCGGGTGCGATGAAGCCGGGGATCGCCGACGGCGACCTCGTGATCGCGGAGGCGGCCGTCCGTGACGACGGTGTCACCCAGCAGCTGCTGCCACCGGAGTACCCGGCGGTCTCCTCCCCCGAGGCCGTCTTCGCACTCCAGCGCGCGGCCCGCGCGGCCGACGCCCCGCACCACCGAGGCGTCGTCTGGACCCGGGCGGCCTTCCAGCCCGGTCTGCTGCCGCTCTTCTCCTACGACGGTGCCGGCCTCGCCGCCATCGAGATGGAGCTCTCCGCCCTGCTGGTCACGGCGTCGCTGCGCGGGCTGGTCGCGGGCGGTGTGCTGGTGATCGACGGGGCGAACGCGGACGAGCTGGTGGACGAGGGCGGCGAGAGCGCCTACGACCCGCACCGCGAGGTCGTCGCGGCGGGTGTGGAGCGGGGTGCCGTGGTGTCGCTGGAGGCGCTGCGGGTGCTGGCGGAGGAGTACGGGCTGTGAGCGTCGACCTGCTGGTGCACGGCGGTGACGTCCTCACCGTCGACGACGCCGGAACCGTCGTACGGGACGGGGCGGTCGCCGTCCACGAGGGCGAGATCGTCGCGGTCGGTCCCGCCGAGGAGCTGAAAGCGCGCTTCACAGCGGCCGAGGCCATTGACGCGGCGGGCTGCCTCGTCCTCCCCGGTCTCGTCAACACGCACACCCATCTCGCGATGACCCTCATGCGCGGTCTCGCCGACGACGTCACCCTCCAGGGCTTCCTGGAGCGGGTGCTGCCCGCCGAGGCCGAGCTGCTGGCGCCCAAGAACGTGGCCGCGGCGGTACGGCTGGCGGTCGCCGAGAGCGTACGGGCCGGGGTGACCTCCGCGCTCGACATGTACTGGTTCCACGAGGCGGCCGAGCAGGTGGCCCGCGAGACGGGCTGGCGGCTGCACACCGGGCCGACCTTCATGGACGTCCCCGGACCGCCGGACGGTATCGCGTACGAGGACCGGTCGGACTGGGCGCGGCGGGACCTCCAGGCGCGTGGCCCGGCCCGCCCCGGCCACCGGCCCGTGGTGTTCGCGCACTCGACGTACACCCTCTCCCCCGACCAGCTCGTCGAGATCTTCGCCCTGGCACGGGAGTTCGGCGCCCTCGTCCACATCCACGCGGCCGAGAACGCCACCGAGGTCGCCACCGTCGAGGTCAAGTACGGCAAGCGGCCGGTGGAGTTGCTGGACTCGCTCGGGCTGCTCGGCGACGACGTGCTGCTCGCCCACGCCGTGGACCTGACCGGCCCGGAGATCGCCGCGCTGGCCCGCACCGGCACCGCGGTCGCCCACTGTCCGGTCTCCAACCTGAAGTTGGGCTGCGGGATCGCGCCGGTGGCGCGGCTGCTGAGCGCCGGGGTGACCGTCGGGATCGGCACGGACGGGGCCGTCAGCTCCAACACGCTGGACGTGCTGGGGGCGGTGCGGCAGGCGGCGCTCGTGCACAAGGCGGGCGGCGACCCCACGGCGGTCGGCGCCGAACAGGCCGTACGCATGGCGACGATCGAGGGCGCGCGGGCGCTCGGGCTCGGGGAGCGGCTGGGCTCGCTGGAGGCGGGCAAGCGGGCCGACCTCGTCGTCCTCGACCTGAACGCCCCGCATCTGCGGCCGCTGCACGACCCGTGGTCGACGCTCGCCTACGCCGCGCACTCGGCGGACGTACGGGACACCGTGGTCGACGGGCGGGTGCTGATGCGGGACCGGGTGCTGACCACGCTGGACGAGGCGGCCGTGATCGCCGACCTGGAGGCGCTCGTCCAACCGTTCTGACCGTTCTGACCGTTCTGACCGGGGAATTCCCCCTCCGGAACAGCCTGTCGGCCCCCATAATGACCTGAGACATCGGATGTCTCGACGGACATGCGCGTGAACCACAGGAGGCCGGTTATGGCAGTGACCGACGAGGCGATCGAGAAGATCAAGGGCATGATCGTCTCCGGCGCCCTGCGCCCCGGCGACCGGCTGCCCAAGGAGTCCGAACTCGCCGCCGAGCTCGGGCTGTCCCGCAACTCCCTGCGCGAGGCGGTGCGCGCCCTGTCGCTGATCCGGATCCTGGACGTGCGACAGGGCGACGGCACCTATGTGACCAGCCTCGACCCCCAACTCCTCCTGGAGGCCCTGAGTTTCGTCGTCGACTTCCACCGCGACGACACGGTCCTGGAGTTCCTCGCGGTGCGCCGCATCCTGGAGCCGGCCGCGACCGCGATGGCCGCCTCCCGGATCAGCGAGCAGCAACTGAAGGCGCTCTCGGCCCAGTTGGACCGGCTCGGCGACGACCCCTCGGTGGAGGAGCTGGTCGCCAGCGATCTGGACTTCCACCGGGGGATCGTGCAGAGCTCGGGCAACTCGGTGCTCTGTTCGCTGCTCGACGGTCTGTCGGGGCCGACGACCCGGGCCCGCATCTGGCGCGGCCTCACCCAGGAGGACGCCGTCAGCCGCACGCTGCACGAGCACCGCATGATCCTCGCCGCCCTGCGGGACCGGGACGCGGAGGCGGCGCGGTCGTGGGCGACGGTGCACATCGCGAGCGTGGAGCAGTGGCTACGCGCGTCACTGTGAAACGGGTGATTCGACACGGCGCTGATCACCGAGGGGTGTTCCGGGGTGGCTAATGGGGCAGTGATGCGTTCACTCCCCCGTGCAAGGGGGCTGCGGTCGCCCCCGCCGGACGCCGTAAGGTTGGGGCGTACGTGAGGGCACGTCGGAAGGAGGCACTGGGTGATCGAGCTCGAGGGGGTTCCCGAGCTGATCGACCCGGTCATGGTGGCCGCGTTCGAGGGCTGGAACGATGCCGGCGACGCCGCCTCCACCGCGGTCGCGCATCTGGACAGGGAGTGGAAGGGCGAGGTGTTCGCGGCGCTGGACGCCGAGGACTACTACGACTTCCAGGTGAACCGGCCCACGGTGTGGATGGACGCCGGAGTGCGCAAGATCACCTGGCCCACGACCCGGCTCTCCGTGGTCCGGGTCGGCGGTGACAAGCCGCGTGATCTCGTCCTGGTCCGAGGTATCGAACCGTCCATGCGCTGGCGCTCGTTCTGCAACGAGCTCCTCGGCTTCGCGCACGAGTTGGGCGTGGAGCTGGTGGTGATCCTGGGCGCCCTGCTCGGTGACACCCCGCACACGCGTCCGGTCCCGATCAGCGGGACCACGTCCGACCCGGACCTGGCCCAGCGCATGGACCTGGAGGAGACCAAGTACGAGGGCCCCACGGGCATCGTCGGCGTCCTCCAGGAGGCGTGCACGCACGCGGGCGTGCCCGCGGTGTCGCTGTGGGCGGCCGTACCGCACTACGTGTCGCAGCCGCCCAACCCGAAGGCCACGCTGGCCCTGCTGAACCGGCTCGAGGACCTGATCGACGTCCGTATCCCGCTGGGTGAGCTGGCCGAGGACGCGCGCGCCTGGCAGGTGGGCGTGGACCAGCTGGCCGCCGAGGACAGCGAGGTCGCCGAGTACGTCCAGACGCTGGAGGAGGCCCGGGACACCGCCGAGCTGCCGGAGGCGTCGGGCGAGGCGATCGCCCGCGAGTTCGAGCGGTATCTGCGGCGCCGGGACGGTGGCGGTGGGCCGGCGGGCGGGCACGCGACGGAGAGCGGCGAGGGTACGTCGTATCTGCGGGACAGCCCCAGCGGCCGTACCAGACCGCCGAAGCCGCCGAAACCGAGCGCGGACACGGATCCCGAGCCGGATCCTGAGCCCGGTACGGAGACGGGAGCCGACGGCGAGGATTCAGGGGATTCGTCGGAGGAGTGAGCAGTGGGACGGGGAAGGGCGGTGCGCCTCGCGCGCACCGCCCTTTTTCATGTCCCGGGGGACGACGTCACACCTGCGGTACGGCCACCGCGTCGTAGTCGGTGTCCGGTGTGGGCTGTTCCACGTCGAAGCGGGCGTTGGGCAGATAGATCCGGTCGCCCCAGGCCGCCGCGGTCGTCGGGATGCGGAAGCGCGGGTCGGTGATCCGGGTGATCGCCGTGCCCTTGGTGCCGGCCGCGTTCAGGCGGAAGACGTCGATGGCGTTCTGTGACTGCTGGACGACGTAGAAGGTCCGGCCGAGCAGCAACATGCCGTCCCCGTTGGGGAGTTTGGCACCGCCGAGGTCGACGGCGGTCGCGGCTCCGGTGCGCGGGTCGACCCGCATGAGGGTGCCGCCGTCGGCGAAGCAGTTCACCACGAGCAGGGCGCGGCCGTCGGGGGTGCGCTCGATGCCGTTGGCGGTGAAGTCGGTGCCCTGGACCCAGTCGCCGGACAGCGGCAGGGTCGTCAGGGCCCCGGGCTCGCCGTGCTTGGTGAGGGCCACGCGGTAGAGCTGGGCCTTGAAGGAGTCGGTGAACCAGGCCGCGCCGGGAGTGAGGATCACGTCGTTCACGAACGTGCCGCCGGTGGCGTACACCTTCTCGATCGCGCCCGAGCGGAGGTCCACGGTACGGATCTCACCGCTGTCGCCGCCGGCGAGGAACAGCCTGCCGTGGCCGGTCTTGAGGCCGACGGTGGGATGCCCGGTGCCGAGGCCCTTGCTGACGACGGAGCCGCGGCCGGTGGCGAGGCTCGCGCGGTAGATGTCGCCGTTGGCCAGGGAGCCGAAGTAGGCGAAGGGTTTGCTGCCGATGGTGATGCCCTCGGGCTGGAAGCCGTCGGGCAGCGGGAACTGGTCGGGCCAGGCGGGTTTCGCCGTTCCGGCCGCGTACGCCGTGCCTCCCGCGGTGCCGCCGAGGAGCGCCGCTCCGGTCAGCGCCGCGGCTCCGGTGAGAAGTCTTCTACGTGCGAAGGAACGTGCTGTGGGTGCCACTGTGCGTCCTTCTGCCAAGGGGCCGACGAAGGCCGGCCGAACGGTCAACAGACGCTCCCACCCCATCACATGGCCGTCACGCCCGCAGGCATCGGCCGGATTGTGACGGGACGAACATGTCGGGCAGGACTGCGTGCACGTCCTGCCCAGGCGATCGACGTCGTATGAGACACGAAGGGCGCTTCCTCCTTGCCGGAGGAAACGCCCTTCCCTATGGACCTGCAACTGCCTACAGCGCGACGCCCAGCAGCGCGTCCACCGCGCGCGAGACGACGCCCGGGGCGCTCTCGTCCGTGCCGCCCGACTCCTCCTGGAGGGCGGCCCAGCGGTCGACCGCGGCGAGCGCGGCCGGGGCGTCGAGGTCGTTCGCGAGGGCCTCGCGGATCTCCTCGACGAGAGCCTCGGCGGACGGGCCGTCAGGCCGGGAGACCGCGGCACGCCAGCGTCCGAGACGGGCGACGGCGTCCGCCAGCACCTGGTCGGTCCACTCCCAGTCGGCCCGGTAGTGGTGGGCGAGCAGGGCGAGCCGGATGGCGGCCGGGTCGACGCCCTCGCGGCGCAGCGCGGAGACGAAGACCAGGTTGCCCTTGGACTTGGACATCTTCTCGCCGTGCAGGGCGACCATGCCGGCGTGGACGTACGCCTTGGCCATGGGGAACTCGCCCGTCAGCACCTGGGCGTGGGAGGCGCCCATCTCGTGGTGCGGGAAGGCGAGGTCGGAGCCGCCGCCCTGGACGTCGAAGGTCATGCCGAGGTGGTCCAGGGCGATGGCGACGCACTCGATGTGCCAGCCGGGGCGTCCGCGGCCGAGCGAGCCGCCGTCCCAGCTCGGCTCGCCCGGTCGGGCGGCCATCCACAGCATCGGGTCGAGCGGGTTCTTCTTGCCCACCCGGTCCGGGTCGCCGCCGCGCTCGGCGGACAGCAGCCGCATGGCGGCGGCGTCGAGGTTCGAGACCTTGCCGAAGTTCGGGTCGGACTCGACGGAGAAGTAGATGTCGCCTTCGAGCTCGTAGGCGGCGCCGGCGTCCCGCAGCCGTTCCACCAGCGGAACGATCCCGGGTATCGCCTCGACGGCACCGATGTAGTGCTTCGGCGGGAGCATCCGCAGGGCCGTCATGTCCTCGCGGAAGAGGGCCGTCTCCTTCTCGGCGAGGGCGACCCAGTCGACGGCGTCCCGCTCGGCGCGCTCCAGGAGCGGGTCGTCGACGTCGGTGACGTTCTGGACGTAGTGAACCTGGCGCTTGGTGTCGAGCCACACGCGCTGCACGAGGTCGAACGCGTTGTAGGTCGCCGCGTGCCCCATGTGGGTGGCGTCGTACGGCGTGATGCCGCAGACGTAGATACGGGCGACGGGACCGGGGTCGAGGGGGACCAGACCGCCGGTCGCGGTGTCGTGGATCCTCAGGTCG
>JABFXD010000413.1 GCA_013361925.1 Streptomyces sp.
CGTGTAACGGCAGCGGGCGCCCTTCTTCACGATGATCTCGACGACCGCGGAGTGCAGGGAGTCCGACTTGTAGATCGGGGCCGTACAACCCTCGACGTAGTGGACGTAGGCGTCCTCGTCGACGATGATCAGCGTCCGCTCGAACTGGCCCATGTTCTCCGTGTTGATACGGAAGTAGGCCTGGAGCGGGATCTCCACGTGCACGCCCTTCGGCACGTAGATGAAGGAGCCGCCGGACCACACCGCGGTGTTCAGCGACGCGAACTTGTTGTCGCCGACCGGGATGACCGTGCCGAAGTACTCCTTGAAGAGCTCGGGGTGCTCCTTCAGGGCGGTGTCGGTGTCGAGGAAGATGACGCCCTGCTCCTCCAGGTCCTCACGGATCTGGTGGTAGACGACCTCGGACTCGTACTGGGCCGCGACACCGGCGACGAGGCGCTGCTTCTCCGCCTCCGGGATGCCGAGCTTGTCGTACGTGTTCTTGATGTCCTCGGGCAGGTCCTCCCAGGACTCCGCCTGCTTCTCCGTGGAGCGCACGAAGTACTTGATGTTGTCGAAGTCGATGCCGGAGAGGTCGGAGCCCCAGTTCGGCATGGGCTTCTTGTCGAACAGGCGCAGGCCCTTGAGACGGAGCTTGGTCATCCACTCCGGCTCGGACTTCTTGGCGGAGATGTCCCGGACGACGTCCTCGTTGATGCCGCGTCGCGCCGAAGCACCGGCCGTGTCGGAGTCCGCCCAGCCGTATTCGTACTTACCCAGGCCCTCGAGCTCGGGGTGGGCAGTCTCCTCGATGGGGAGAGTCATGCGGGGTTCCTCCCGGCCGTGCTTGCAGATGCGTTGTGTGTGGTGTGGGAAATCTTGGGGATGAACGTCGTGCAGACGCCGTCACCGTGCGCGATGGTCGCCAGTCGCTGGACGTGCGTTCCGAGCAGCTGGGAGAAGATCTCGGTCTCCGCCTCGCAGAGCTGCGGGAACTTTTCCGCGACATGGGCGACGGGGCAGTGGTGCTGGCACAGCTGCTCGCCGACCGGTGCGCTGCGCGCCGTAGCAGCGTACCCGTCCAGGCTCAGGGCCTTGGCCAGGGCTTCGGTGCGCTCCTCGGGGGCGGCGGCCTCGATGGCCCGCCGGTAGGCGGTGGCCTGCTCGGCGATCCTGGCGCGCGCGAAGGCGACGACGGCTTCGTCCCCGCCGAACCGCTCCCGGATGAAGTTGAGGGCGTCCGCGGCGAGCTTGTCGTACGACTGGTCGAAGGCGTCGCGGCCGCAGTCGGTGAGCGCGAAGACCTTCGCGGGACGCCCGCGCGTGCGTGCGCCGTAGACCTTCTGCTCGCGCGCTTCCACGACGTCGTCGGCGACCAGTGCGTCGAGATGCCTGCGTACGGCGGCCTGGGTGAGGCCCAGCCGACCGGCCAGCTCGGCGACGGTCGACGGCCCGTGGTCCAGGATGGATCGCGCGACGCGGTTGCGGGTGGACCGCTCACCGGTCGCGAGCTCCTCCTGAGGGGCCCCCGTGGGGGTCTCCCGAGCCTCGCCGACGTTTTTCACAACGCCATTGTTGCGTAATTCCTCAGGGCCGGGCAACCCGCGCCCTGGTCGATCAACGGTGGAGTGCATCACTTAGGTAAGGCTGACCTGACCTGCGGAAACGATCTTTGATCGATCAATTCGGTGGCATGCGCCGAGCCCTTCCGGGACACTCCACAACCATGCCCACACCCCCTCCGACCGGCCCTCTTGTCACCCGAGGCACCGTGGCCGCGCAGCTGCGCGAGCTGGGAGTCAAGGACGGCGAGATCCTCCTCGTGCACTCCTCCCTGAAGTCCCTCGGCTGGGTCTGCGGAGGCCCCGTCGCGGTCGTCCAGGGATTTCTCGACGCCCTGGGGCCGACGGGCACCTTGGTGGTCCCCACCCAGACCGGCGAGCTCTCGGACCCGGCCCTGTGGAGAAACCCGCCGGTGCCCGAGGAGTGGTGGGACCCGATCCGCGCGTCCATGCCGCCGTACGACCCGCTGGTCACCCCCTGCCGCCATGTCGGCGTGCTCCCGGAGACCGTGCGCACCTGGCCGGGCGCCCTGCGCAGCGCGCACCCGCAGACGTCGTTCGCGGCGCTCGGCGCACGCGCGCGTGAGGTGATCGACGGGCACGCCACCGACTGCCGGCTCGGCGAGCGCAGCCCCCTCGCCCGCCTCGAAGCGCTCCACGCGCGCGTGCTCCTCCTCGGCGCCGGCTACGACACCTGCACCAGCTTCCACCTCGCCGAGTACCGCATACCGTCCCCGCTGGTGAAGGTCGGCCGCCCCGGTCCGGCCGGCTGGGAGACAGTGACCGAGGTGTCGATCACCTCCGACCGTTTCGACGAGCTCGGCCACGACTTCGAACGGGACCGCCCCGTCGTACGCGGCACGGTGGGCGCCGCCGACGCACGGCTGTTCCCCGTGGCCGACGCGGTGGCGTACGCGGAGCGCTGGCTGGCGCTGCACCGCCCCCGTGCGGAGGAGATCTGAACCCGGCGACCGGAGCCGCCACCGTCGTACCTAGACTCTTGAGCCATGCGAAGTGAGCCCGTGGTCCAGGTCCAGGCCCTGGTGAAGCGGTACGGCACGAAGACCGCGGTGGACGGCCTCGACCTGGTGGCCAAGGCGGGCGTGACCGCCGTACTCGGACCCAACGGAGCGGGCAAGACGACGACCGTCGAGACCTGCGAGGGATACCGCAGGCCGGACTCCGGCGTCGTGCGCGTCCTGGGTCTCGACCCGGTCCGGCAGTCCCGCGACCTGCACACCCGGATCGGCGTGATGCTCCAGTCCGGCGGCGTCTACTCGGGCGCCCGCGCGGACGAAATGCTCCGCCATGTCGCCAAGCTGCATGCCGACCCCCTAGACGTGGACGCCCTCATCGAGCGCCTGGGACTCGGCGGTTGCGGCCGGACGACGTACCGCCGCCTCTCGGGCGGCCAGCAGCAGCGGCTGGCGCTGGCCATGGCCGTGGTGGGCCGCCCGGAACTGGTGTTCCTGGACGAGCCGACCGCGGGCCTCGACCCGCAGGCCCGCCGCGCCACCTGGGACCTGGTCCGTGATCTGCGCGCGGACGGCGTCTCGGTCATCCTCACCACGCACTACATGGACGAGGCCGAACAGCTCGCCGACGACGTCGCGATCATCGACGCGGGCCGGGTCATCGCCCAGGGCTCCCCCGAGGAGCTGTGCAAGGGCGGCGCCGAGAACACGCTCCGCTTCACCGGCCGTCCGGGCCTCGACGTCGGCTCCCTGCTGAAGGCGCTCCCGGCGGACTGCACGGCCGCCGAACTGACGCCGGGCTCCTACCGGGTCGGCGGCAAGGTGGACCCGCAGTTGCTCGCCACCGTCACCTCCTGGTGCGCGCAGCACGGCGTGATGCCGGAGAAGATCTCGGTCGAGCGGCACACGCTGGAAGACGTATTCCTGGAACTTACGGGCAAGGAGCTGCGCTCGTGACCGCGACCGGTACGTACACCCCGAAGCCGGGTGCGGCCCCCTTGGGGCGCATGATCGCGGCGCAGGCGGCGCTTGAGACCAGGATGCTGCTGCGCAACGGCGAGCAGCTCCTGCTGACGGTCGTGATCCCGACCCTTCTGCTCGTGCTCTTCAGCTCGGTCGACATCGTGGACACGGGCGCGGGCGAGGCGGTGGACTTCCTCGCCCCCGGCATCCTCGCGCTCGCGGTGATGTCCACGGCCTTCACCGGTCAGGCGATCGCGACGGGCTTCGAGCGCCGCTACGGCGTACTGAAGCGGCTGGCCGCCTCGCCGCTGCCCCGCTGGGGTCTGATGACGGCGAAGACGCTGTCGGTCCTGGTGACGGAGATCCTGCAGATCGTGCTGCTGACGGTGATCGCCTTCGCGCTGGGCTGGGACCCGCAGGGCAATCCGTTGGCCGTGCTGCTCCTGCTGATCCTCGGTACGGCCGCCTTCTCGGGCCTGGGTCTGCTGATGGCCGGCACGCTCAAGGCGGAGGCGACGCTCGCCGCGGCCAACCTCGTCTTCCTGCTGTTCCTCGTCGGCGGCGGTGTCATGGTCCCGATGGACAAGTTCCCCTCCGGCGCGCAGGACGTGCTCGGGCTGCTGCCCATCTCGGCCCTGTCGGACGGCCTGCGGGACGTGCTCCAGCACGGGGCCGGGATGCCGTGGGGCGACCTGGGGATTCTCGCGGTGTGGGCGGTCCTCGGGCTCGCCGCGGCCGGCCGATTCTTCCGGTGGGAATAGGCCCCTCGTGAAAGCGTGCACAAGCGGCCCCCTACGATGGACCCCGTGCCAAAGATGACCCGCGCCGACGCCACAGCGGCCGCGCGCAACCCCCTCGCCTTCATCGCCGCGCGCTGGACCCCGGAACCCCGGACGGTGCAGCGGGCGGCCCTCGCCGCGCTCGTCATGTCGGTGGTCATCGTGGTCACCGGCGGTGCCGTGCGGCTCACCGGCTCGGGCCTCGGCTGCCCGACCTGGCCCAAGTGCACCGAGGACTCGCTGACCACCACCAGCGAGATGGGCCTGCACGGCTACATCGAGTTCGGCAACCGCATGCTGACGTACGTCCTGTGCGCCGCCGTCGGCTGGGCCATCATCGCCGCCCGCTCGCAGAAGCCCTACCGCCGCAGCCTGACCCGGCTGGGCTGGGCGCAGTTCTGGGTCGTGATGGGCAACGCGATCCTCGGCGGGATCGTCGTGCTGGTCGGTCTGAACCCGTACACGGTCGCCGCGCACTTCCTGCTCTCCACCGCCCTGATCGCGGTCGCCACGGTGATGTGGCAGCGCACCCGTGAGGGTGACGACGCACCGCGTCCGCTGGTCGGCGCGTCGGTGCAGCAGCTGGTGTGGTTCCTGGTCGCCGCGTCCGTCCTGCTGATCGCGGTGGGCACGGTCGTGACCGGCTCGGGCCCGCACGCGGGCGACTCCAGCGAGGTCGAGCGGATGCCGCTGGACTGGGAGACGGTCAGCAAGCTGCACGCCGTGCTGGCGTGGATCGTGGTGACGCTGACGTTCGCCCTGTGGTTCGTCCTCAAGGCCGTCGACGCCCCCAAGGGCCCGCTGGACCGCACCCGCGACCTCTTCCTGATCCTGCTCGCGCAGGGTGTCATCGGTTACGTCCAGTACTTCACCGATCTGCCCGAGATCCTCGTCGGCGTGCACATGTTCGGTTCCTGCCTGGTGTGGATCGCGGTCCTGCGGGTGCTCCTGGCACTGCGCGAGCGGCCGGAGATCGAGATCCAGCTGCCGGGTCAGCCGTACGCCGCCACGAGTTCGTCGATCGCCGGTCCCAGGTAGTTCCGGGTCAGTTCGCCCCGGCGCGCCGCCCACTCCTCGGTGGTCGGCGTCGGCGTCCTGTCGTAGCGCCGCTCGCGGATGTCCTCGACGACCTCGACGGGTGCGCCGAGTTCCGGCAGCAGCTCCAGCGCCTCCCGCTTGGAGAGCAGCCGTCCGTCGCGCAGGGTGGCGGTCGCGCGGGCGAAGGTCGTCAGGCCCACGTCGACCCAGGGGGCCTGCCGCCACCGCTCCGCCTTGCCGAGCTTGGGCCGCCAGAAGTCACGCTGGTCGCGTACGACGAACTCGTCGAGCTCCAGGTCCGACACCGGCGGCAGCAGCTCGGCGGGCGCCTTCCCGTGCAGCACCCGCCCGAAGGTGTGCAGTTCACGCCGGGTCACCGGGGTGACGGGCCGCTTGAACAGCTGCTCGTGCGCCCAGGTCAGATGGGACCGCCCGGAGCCCTCGACGACGTCCGGCGTCAGATAGGTGCAGTGCAGGAGTCCGGCGAGCGGCTCGTCGCGCAGCCGGGCGTGCAGCGTCGCCAGCCGCCAGACGGTGCGCGGGGTGAGGGGCGCGTGCAGGACGGCGATGAGGTCGAGGTCGCTGCGGCCCTCCTGGTAGTCGCCGCCGGCGAGCGATCCGTGCGCCCAGACGGCGATCGGGTCGGCGGGGGCGAGGCCGGACAGGAAGCGGTCGAGTAACGCGTCGGTCTGCATCCCCCCATCCTGTACAGCCCGCATGGCCCGTACACCCCGTACGCCTCACTCCAGGCCGTAGACCCTGCGGGCGTTGCCGGCCGCGATCAGCCCCGCCACCCGCTGGGCGTCCGCGAGCGACCACGCGCCCTCGGCGACCCAGGTGCCGAGGACTCGCCCGAGCGCCTCACGGAACAGCCGCGCGCCCACGACATGCAGCTCGGGCAGACCCTGGGCACCGCTGGAGAAGAGGATCTTGCCGAAGGGGGCGAGTTCGAGGATCTCGGCGAGGACGGTCGCCGCGCGGGCTCCCGTACGCACGAGC
>JABFXD010000709.1 GCA_013361925.1 Streptomyces sp.
GTGCCGAGCAGGAAGACACCCACCGCGGTCAGCGCGAACCACAGGGCCGAGATGCGCGGGGCACCGAACTTGTCGGCGGCCCGTCCGGCGACCAGCATGCCCACGATGCCGCCGATGTTGAAGACGACCACGAAGGTCAGGGCGTCGGCGAGCGCGTAGCCCTCGGTGCGCATCAGGGTCGGCAGCCAGGTGGCGACGCCGTAGACCAGGAGCAGACCGCCGAAGGAGGCGAACCAGTACAGCAGGGTCTGGAGCCACTCGCCGCCGCGGAAGAGGCCGACCAGCGCGTCCCAGCGGTCGGCCGCGGACTTCTTGCCGGCCGCGGCGGGCAGTTCGACGTCGTACTTCGCGGCCAGCGCCGCGGCTTCGTCGGTGCGGCCCTTGGCCACCAGGAAGCTCAGCGACTCGGGCAGCATCTTGGCGAGCACCGGCGCGAACAGCAGCGGCAGCACGCAGACCCAGAACGCCGCGCGCCAGCCGACGGGGTCGATGAGCCACTTGGCGACGTAGGCGGAGAGGATGCCGCCCGCGTGGTGGGCGGTCATCAGGACGCCGATGATGATGGCGCCGCGGCCGCGCGGGGCGTAGTCCGAGACCATGCTGATCGCGGTGGGCAGCAGACCGCCGAGGCCGACGCCGGCGAGGGTGCGGCCGAGGCCGAAGACCTCGACGCTGCCGGAGACGGCGCACAGGCCGGAGGCGAGCGAGAAGAGGGTCACGCAGACGACCATCAGCTTCTTGCGGCCGATCCGGTCGGCGACGGTGCCCGCGGTCAGCGCGCCGACCAGCATGCCGAAGGTGGCGTAGGAGCCGAGGTCGCCGGCCTGGTCGGCGGTGAGGCCGAAGGTCTTGGTGGCGAGCAGGTGCGGCAGCACGGAGCCGTAGATGAACATGTCGAGGCCGTCGAAGAGAACGGCCAGCCAGCACAGTCCGACGACCAGCTTGGCCAGTCTCGCGCCGCGAGCGGATGCGACGAGGGAGGGGGAGGAAGACATCGTTGGTTACCTCTCGTACTTGGTGCGCTAGACGCTAAGGAGCGACCCGCCAAGAGTCAACGTTTTTGTCAACAATCTCATCGACAATCGCTGGCGACCCTTGGCGGACGCCCTTTTGCCCAGCTCAGGCGACCGGCGGTGTCCCGTGCGTGTGGAACGACTCGATGGTCTTCAGGCCCCAGGCCTGCCCCTTCTTCCGCTCCTCCTCGGTCCAGGTGATCAGCGGCCAGTCGGGCGCGAGCACCAGCCGCGTGAGCGGGTTGCACAGCTCGATCCGGTTGCCGCCCGGCTCGTAGACGTAGAGGAAGAACGTCTGCTGGATGGCGTGCTTGTGCGGCCCGGTCTCGATGAACACCCCGCTGTCGATGGCGAGATCGGCCGCGCGCAGGATGTCCTCGCGGGTGTCGGTCGCGAAGGCGATGTGGTGCAGCCGCCCCTCGCTCCCGGTCCAGTCCGAGGTGTAGACGACGTCGTACGACTTGTTCGTGTACGTCAGCCAGCGCGCCGCGATCTTCCCGCTGTCGAGCCGGATCTGCTCGGTGGGCCGGGCGCCGAGGACGTTCTGCTGGAACTCGGCGTTGGCGAGGACGTCGGCGGCGAGGAAGTTGATGTGGTCCAACCGCCGTACGCCCACTCCCCTGTTGGGCTTGGCCTGCGGCTGGTTCTTCAGCGCGGGCCTGAGCTCCTCGGGCGCCCGGTAGTGCTCGCTCTCCCAGTAGAGGGCGTGCTCATGCCCGTCCGGGTCGGTGGTGACGTAGAGCTTCCCGAGGCCGGGCTCGTCCTCGACCCAGGCCCCGGTGCCGCCCGCCTCCTCGTTCGCCTTGATACGGCGGTGGAGTGCCTCCTCGCTGGAGGTGCGCAGGGCGAGCCGGCCGAGGCCGGGCTGCTCGCGGGCGGTGAGGACGAGGCTGTGATGCTCGTAGTCGTCGAAGGTCCGCAGATAGACCGTGTCACCGTCCTGGCCGTTGACCGTGAGGCCCAGATAGTCGGTGAAGAAGGCGACGCTGGCGTCCAGGTCGGGGGTGAACAGCTGGGCGTGGCCGATGTGCGCGATGTCGCCGAGGGGCGGAGTCATCGGTGACCTCCTTGGGGTCGTGCGGCGGCCCGGGGGAAGACGGTGCCGTCGAAGATCTTGCGGGCCGTGCGCACCACGGCGGTGCGGCGGGCGGAGGGCAGGCCGTCGGACGTGGTGCCGAGGCTACTTTCGATATCCAGGAATCCGGTGGGGTGCTCTATGCGAATTCGGTCACTTTCGCCAGAAAGCTCCGCAAGCTCCTCGCCCACCCCGCCGGCGATCCGCAGCCCGGCGGCCACGCTGGCGGCGCCGAGCACCCCGATCGAGGTGTGGCAGCGCACGGGTATGAAGGTGCGGGTGCAGACCGCGCCGCCCTCGCGGGGCCGGGCGAGCAGGGTGAGCTTGGGGACGGTCGTGTCCGACACGTCACCGAGTCCCATCAGCCGTCCGGCCGCCAGGCGGATCTCCCGCAGCCGGTCGGCGAGCGTCAGATCCTCCTCCAGGTCCTTGGGCGTCTCGTACCCGGTCACCTTCAGTTCGGTGGCGGCGATCAGCACGGTCGGCATGCCGTTGTCCACACAGGTGACCGGGACCCCGGCGATGACGTCACGGGCGTTGCCGGTGGGCAGCAACTCCCCTTCCCCCGGCGGGAATTCGATGACCACCGCGGCGGCCGTGCCGGGCACCCCGGAGATCCGTGCCTCGCCCGTGTAGTCGACTCGGCCGTCCGGTGTGGGGAAGCTCGCGGTGGCACGGTCACCGGAGTTGACCATGCGGATACGGACGGAGGTGCGCTCCTCCCCCGCCGGGACCAGTCCGCGCTCGACGGCGAACGGGCCGACGCCGGCGAGGATGTTCCCGCAGTTCTGACGGTCGCTCACTTCGGGCCGGTCGACGGCTACTTGCAGGAAGAGGTAGTCGACGTCGGCGTCCGGTGCGGACGAGGGTGAGACGACCGCCACCTTGCTGGTGAGCGGGTGCGCCCCGCCGAGGCCGTCGATCTGCCGTTCGTCGGGGCTGCCCATGATGCGCAGGAGCAGCTCGTCACGGACGGCGGGGTCGCCGGGGAGGTCGTCGGCCAGGAAGTAGGCGCCCTTGGAGGTGCCGCCGCGCATCAGCAGACAGGGCACCTCCTCGGGCACGGAGGTCACGGCCGCTCCCCTTGGTACTCCTCGAACGTGCGGTACTCGACACCGAGCCGCTTGAGGGTCTCCCGCAACCCGTAGCGGTCCAGGCCGAGTTGGCCGTCGAGGAACGCGGCACGGGTGGCGGCCTCCTTGGCCTCGCGGGCCTCGGACCGCTCGACCGTCTCACGGACGCGCTCGCGCGGGACGACCACGACACCGTCGTCGTCGGCGAGGATCGCGTCGCCCGGGCGGATCATCTGGCCGTCGACGGCGATCGGTACGTTGACCGAGCCGCCGGTGGCCTTGACGGTGCCCTGCGAGGAGACGGCGCGCGACCAGGCGGCGAAGCCCATGTCGCGCAGTTCCTGGGTGTCGCGGATGCCGGTGTTCATCACGACGCCACGAACGCCGCGCTGCTGAAGAGCGGTCGCGAACAGCTCGCCGAACAGGCCGTCCGTGCACGGGGAGGTGGTCGTGACGACCAGGATGTCGCCCTCGCCGCACTGCTCGACGGCGGCGTGGATCATGAGGTTGTCGCCGGGCCAGCTGAGCACGGTCACCGCCGTGCCCGCGACCCGTACGCCCTGCTGCACGGGGCGAATGGCCGGGCCCAGCAGGCCCGTTCGCCCCATCGCCTCGCTCACCGTCGCCACTCCGTAGCCGGCCAGCGCGTCGACGTCCTTCAGCTCCGCCTTCGGCGGGTCGGTGACGATCACGCCGCTCATGCCAGCTCCTTCGCGATCTGCGGGTAGGGGCGCATGTACGCCTCGGCCATGGTCTTGTGCGCGAGGCCCAGGTTCGGCCCTGCGTTCCGCTTGAGCTGGACGCCACGGCGGACGGCGAGGTCGGTGTAGTAGTCCCACAGGTGCTGCTGGGCGCCGAGGCACTCCATGGCCTTGCGCTTGGTGTCCCACACCTCGGTGATGTCGAGGAGGACCTCGGGCTTGAAGCCGCTCATCTCGGGCTGGTGCGGCTCGAAGAAGAACACCGGCGGGGCGCCGATGATCTCGCCGGGGCCGGGGTAGCCGATGGCCTGGGCGAGGACCCGGGCCTCCAGGGCCATACGGTTGGCGGCGGGGTGGTCGCCGTTGTACGGGTCCTCGACGGGGTGGGTGAGCACGACGTCGGGCTGGGTGTCGCGGTACACCTCCACGAGCTGGTCGGTCAGCTCGGGGGTGACCAGCAGCGGGTAGTCGCCGGCGTCGAAGAAGCGGACCTCGGCGCCGAGGGTGGCGGCGGCGCGCTCGGCCTCGTCCCGGCGTATCGCCTTGATCTCCTCGAGTTTCTTCCCCTCGCGCCATGCCTTGGCGGACTCGCCGCGTTCACCGAAGGTCAGACAGGCGATGGTGACCTTCTCGCCGCGCGAGGCCGCGAGGGCGATGGCCCCGCCGGCCCGCCACACGAAGTCGCCGGCGTGCGCGGTGACCACGAGGGTGGAGCGTGGGGGGGCGGGCGCGTTGGCCTGGGTCATTGCTGCAATCTCCCTTGGTAACAGGTGAGCGCCCGCCCCGGTCCGTCGCGATCAGTCGCGCAGCGCCTCGATCACGCTGGTGAGGTGGGCGCGGACGGCCTCCTCGGCCGCCTGCGGGTCCCTGGCCCTGATCGCCTCGATCATCGCCAGGTGCTCGTTCAGGGAGTGCTGGGGACGCCCGGGCCGCAGCGCCAACTGGAACCGGTGGCGTACCAGTTGGGCGTTGAGCCGCTCCAGCAGGTCCAGCGCCGTCTGCTGGCCGGAGAACTCCCGGACCTTGGCGTGGAGCTCCTGGTTGAGCTCGGAGTAGGTCACCGGCTCGCCGTCGGCCACGGCCTTGGTCATCGCCGTGCCCAGCTCGGTCAGCTCGGCGAGCTGCTCGTCGCTGGCGGCGACGGCGGCCTTGGCCGCGCAGAGCCCCTCGAGGACCATCCGGCACTCGGTGATGGCGACCGCTTCTTCCACGGTCACCACCCGCACCCGGGAACCCCGGTTGCGGATCCGCTCGACGAGGCCCTGGGCCTCCAGATCGATGAGTGCGGCCCGGATGCTGGCCCGTGTCACACCGAACTGCTCGGCGAGCTCGTTCTCCACCAGCCGCTGTGCCGGTGCCATCTCGCCGTGCAGGATCGCCTGCCGCAGCTGCGCGAGCGCATGCTGTTTGGCCTGCTCCCCGGTGCTCGGACGGGCTTCTTTCGGCATCGTTGCCCTCCCTGAGTGAGTGCCTGTCGAACCTAAATCTAGCCAAACAAGATTGTCAACAATTTTGTCTGCCGTATTGCTTGCATCGGTCACGTGAATACCCGGGCGCGGGGATGTTCAGCCCTCGCGGTACAGCTCGGTGAGCAGCTCCATCACCGCCTGCGTCGCCGGATGCGGCTCGTCGCGCCACCAGGCGAGCCGCACGGCGATCGGCTCGCCGTCGCGCACCGGCCGGTAGACGACCCCGGGCCTCGGGTACTGGTTGGCGGTGGACTCGGCCGTCATCCCGACACACCGGCCGGTGGAGATCACGTTCAGCCAGTCGTCGACGTCATGCGTCTCCTCGGTGGCCGGCCGGGCCTCGGGCGGCCACAGGTCCGGGGTGGTGGTGCCGGTACGCCGATCCACCAGGAGCGTCCGCCCCGCGAGGTCCGCCATCCGCACCGACCTGCGCCTGGCCAGCGGATCATCGGCGGCCATCGCACACAGCCGCCGCTCAAGACCGACGATGGCCGACTCGAACCGCCGGTCGTCCAGGGCACGGCGTACGACGGCCAGATCGCACGCGCCCTCCGCGAGGCCGGCGGTCGTCGAGTTGACGCGCACCAGGTGCAGCTCGGTCTCCGGACGCTCGCGCCCCCAGCGGCGCTGGAAGTCGAGCGTGTGCCGGCCGAGCGCCGCCCAGGCGTAGCCGATCCGCAGCTGGGCGTGGCCCGAGGTGGCGTCACGGACCAGGTCGTCCACCTCGGCGAGCACCCGGCGGGCGTGCGCGACGACCCGTACGCCGGTCCCGGTCGGGGTGACCGCGCGCGAGGTGCGCCGCAACAGCCGTACACCGAGGGCACGTTCGAGGGAGGCCAGGGTGCGGGAGACGGCCGCTTGGGAGACGCCGAGGGCGAGGGCGGCGTCGGTGAAGGTGCCCTCGTCGACGATGGCGACGAGACAGCGCAGCTGCCGGAGCTCCACATCCATGAC
>JABFXD010000487.1 GCA_013361925.1 Streptomyces sp.
GGCCTCGGTGTGGCCTGGCTGAGCCTGTACGTGGTCCTGCTGATCGGCGGCGGCAACGACGTGGTGGCCACGCATCTGCATCTGTCCATCAACGCGATCACCTGGTTCGTGCGGATCTCCGTCTTCGTGGTGCCGGTGCTGGCCTTCGTGGTCACCAAACGGGTCTGTCTCGGGCTCCAGCGCCGCGACCGGGACAAGGTGCTGCACGGCAGGGAGTCGGGCGTCATCCGGCGGCTGCCGCACGGGGAGTACGTCGAGGTCCACGAGCCCCTCGCCCAGGCGCAGCTGCACACCCTCACCCAGCACGAGCAGAACGGCCACTACGAGATCGGCCCGCTCGTCGACGCCCACGGCGTCCGCCGCCCGGTCACCGCCTCCATGCGGGTGCGGGCGCGGCTGGCCCGGGCGATGTTCGGGCCGGAGACCCGGATCCCGAAGCCGACGCCGGAGGAGTACCGGGAGCTCACCAGCGGGGACCATCAGCAGCATTGAGGACCGTGTCCCGGCACGCCTCGGGGCCGCCCCAGGCCGTGCGCAGGGCGCGGGCCTTGGTGAGCCAGAGGGACAGGTCGTACTCCGCGGTGTAGCCGATCGCGCCGTGCAGCTGGAGCGCGGTGCGGGCGGTGGCGTACGCCGCCTCGCACGCCGTGACCTTGGCGGCGGCGACGTCGGCGGGGTCCAGGGTCAGCGCGGCGGCGAACACGAGGGGGCGGGCGAACTCCAAGGCGACCTTCGCGTCGGCCAGTTGATGCTTGACGGCTTGGAAGGCGCCTATGGGGGCGCCGAACTGAGTCCGCTGCTTGACGTAGGAGACGGTCCGGTCGAGGAGCGCGAGTCCGACACCGAGGGCCTGGGCGGCGGTGGTGAGGCGGGCGAGCAGGAGGGCCTGCTCGATGGGCGGAGCGGCGGTGAGGAGTTCGTCGGGGGTCAGGGCCGTGAGGCGCCGGGCCGGGTCCAGGGACGGGCGTACGGGGCCGTGGCCGGTGGCGTGGTGCAGGCCCTCGGCGGTGAGGACGAGGCGGAGGTCGGCCGCGTCACCGTCCAGGGCGTACGGGCTGTCGTACGCCACCGTCGCCATGACCTCGCCCGACACGAGCCGCTTGACGAGGTCCGGTACGGGGAGGAGCACGGCCGCGGTGACCGTCTCGACGAGTGGGCCGGGGACGGCATGGCGCCCCAACGCCAGGAAGGCGACGGCGAGTTCGACCGGGCGGACGCCGACCCCGTCGTACTTCTCCGGGGCGGCCAGCGCGAACACCCCGGCCGTCGCGAGGCGTCCCCACAGAGCGCGCCCGCTTCCGTGCTCGCCCAGGCTCCACTCCCGTACGACGGAAGGCGTGTCCGCGCCGGTCAGCAGGGCCTCCAACGAGTGGTCGAACGCCCGCTGTTCGCGGTCGAGCACGAGCCGCATCAGCGTCGCCCCTTCGGCAGGCCCAGCAGGCGTTCGGCGATGATGTCGCGCTGGATCTCGTTGGTGCCCGCGTAGAGGGGGCCGGCGAGGGCGAAGACATACCGCTCGGACCACTCGGTGTCCGCCAACTCGCCTTCCGCGCCCAGCAGATCGAGGGCAGTCTCCGTGAGCGCGATGTCGTACTCCGACCAGAAGACCTTGTTCAGGCTGGACTCCGGGCCGAGGGACTCGCCGTCGAGGAAACGCGAGGCGGCGGCCCACGTGAAGAGCTGGTAGGCGCGCGCGCCGATCAACGCGTCGGCGACCCGCGACCTCATGGCGTCCGGGCCGCCCTGCTCGCGCCACAGGGCGTGAAGGCGGTGTGCCGCCGCCAGATAGCGGCCGGGGGAGCGGAGCGTGAGCCCGCGTTCGTTGCCCGTCGCCGCCATCGCGATCCGCCAGCCCTGACCCGGCTCCCCGATCACGTCCGC
Organism: Streptomyces sp.; assembly: GCA_013361925.1. GTDB lineage: Bacteria > Actinomycetota > Actinomycetes > Streptomycetales > Streptomycetaceae > Streptomyces. Next base: position 1,882 of record JABFXD010000487.1, read on the forward strand.
GTCCGGCACGAACACCTCGTCCAGGAACAGCTCGGCGAAGGCCGGCTTGCCGTCGAGACGGGCGATCGGGCGGACCGTGACGCCGGGCGCCCGCAGGTCGAACATGAGGTACGTCAGGCCCTGATGGGGCTTCGGGGCGTCAGGGTCGCTGCGGAACAGACCGAAGGCGCGGTCCGCGAACGCGGCCCGGGACGACCAGGTCTTCTGCCCGCTCAGCAGCCAACCCCCCTCCGTCCGCACCGCCTTGGAGCGCAGCGACGCCAGATCCGAACCCGCCTCCGGCTCGGACCACGCCTGCGCCCAGACCACCTCGCCCCGGGCCATCGGCGGCAGCACCCGCGTCCGCTGCTCCGCCGTGCCGTGGTCGAAGAGGGTCGGCGCGAGGAGGCTGACGCCGTTCTGGTTGACGCGGCCGGGGGCGCCCGCGGCGTAGTACTCCTCCTCGAAGAGCAGCCAGCGGACGAGCCCCGCGTCCCGGCCGCCGTACTCCGTCGGCCAGTCGACCACCGACCAGCGGTCCGCGGCCAGTTCGGCCTCCCAGGTGCGATGGGCCGCGAAGCCCTCCGCCGTCTCCAGCGAGGGGAGGGGAGCCGCCGGGACGTGCGCCAGGAGCCATGCCCTGGCCTCCTCCCGGAACGCCTCGTCCTCCGGCGTGAAGGCGAGATCCATCGGCGAACCCTCCCCTGGTGTCCTTCTCCACCGACCTTCCCTAACAAGTGTTTGGTAGGTTAGCGTGCCCCTATGACAGGCGTCGAGAGTCCGGCCTACGAGCCGGGGCACGGGCTGCTGGCAGGGCGCACCGCCGTCATCACCGCCGCCGCGGGCGCGGGCATCGGCGGGGCGACCGCGCGGCGCTTCCTGGAGGAGGGCGCGCGCGTGATCGTCAGCGACACGCATGTGCGGCGGCTCAAGGAGTACGAGGCGCAGCTGGCCGGTGAGTTCCCGGGTGCCGTGGCCTCCGTACCGTGCGATGTCACCGACGAGACGCAGGTGACGGCGTTGTTCGAGGCCGCGGTGCGGGAGCACGGCCGGCTCGACGTGGTGGTCAACAACGCGGGGCTCGGCGGGACGTCGGACCTTGTCGACATGTCCGACGAGCAGTGGTCCCGGGTCCTCGACGTCACCCTCAACGGCACCTTCCGGTGCACCCGGGCCGCCCTGCGGCTGATGCGGGAGAGCGGGGGCGGCGTCATCGTCAACAACTCCTCCGTCGTGGGCTGGCGGGCCCAGGCCGGGCAGGCGCACTACGCGGCGGCGAAGGCGGGGGTCATGGCGCTGACCCGGTGCGCGGCGATCGAGGCGGCCGGGTTCGGGGTGCGGGTCAACGCGGTGGCGCCGAGCCTCGCCATGCATCCGCACCTCGCGAAGGTGACCACCCCCGAGCTGTTGCGGGAGCTGACCGCGCGGGAGGCGTTCGGGCGGTACGCGGAGCCCTGGGAGGTGGCCAACGTGATCGTGTTCCTGGCGTCCGGCTACTCGTCGTACCTGACGGGCGAGGTCGTCGCCGTCAGCAGCCAGCACCCCTAGGGCGAGAATGATGTCGTGCCGACCAAGAAGAAGCCCCAGGTGACCCCCGCCGCGCCCGCCCGGCGCCGCGAACTCCTCGACACCGCCGCCGAGGTCTTCGCCGAGCAGGGCTACAACGCCACCACCGTCCGCAAGATCGCGGACCACGCGGGCATGCTCGCGGGCAGCCTCTACTACCACTTCGACTCCAAGGAGTCGATGCTGGAGGAGATCCTGCGGACCTTCCTCGACGAGCTCTGGGCCGGGTACGACACCGTCCTGGAGGCCGAGCTGGACCCCCGCGAGACGCTTGAGGCCCTCGTCACCGAGTCGTTCCGGGAGATCGACCGGCACCGCGCCGCCGTCGCGATCTACCAGAAGGAGAGCAAGCAGCTCGTCGCACAGGAGCGGTTCGGCTTCCTCGCCGCGTCGCAGCGCAGGTTCGAGAAGGCGTGGCTGTCCACGCTGGAGCGCGGAGTCGCCGCCGGGGCCTTCCGGGCCGACCTCGACATGCGGCTCGCCTACCGCTTCGTCCGCGACACCGTCTGGGTCGCCGCGTCCTGGTACCGGCCCGGCGGACAGCACAGCCCGGAGGAGATCGCCCGGCAGTACCTGTCGATGGTGCTGGACGGGATCGCCGTACGCGAATAACCCCTATCTGACAGGGAGTTGTCATGGCCGAGGCCTACATCGTCGAAGCGGTGCGGACGCCCGTCGGGCGGCGCGGGGGAGGACTGAGCGCGGTCCACCCGGCCGACCTGGGAGCGCATGTCCTGAAGGAGCTCGTCGCGCGGGCGGGGGTGGACCCGGGGGCCGTCGAGGACGTCGTCTTCGGCTGCCTGGACGCGGTGGGGCCGCAGGCCGGGGACATCGCGCGGACCGCGTGGCTGGCCGCCGGGCTGCCCGAGGAGGTGCCGGGCGTGACCGTGGACCGCCAGTGCGGCTCCTCCCAGCAGGCCGTGCACTTCGCGGCGCAGGGCGTGCTGTCCGGGACGCAGGACCTGGTCGTCGCCGGCGGGGTGCAGAACATGTCGATGATCCCGATCGCCTTCGCCACCCGCCAGGCCGCCGAGCCCCTCGGCCTCACCCAGGGGCCCTTCGCGGGCAGCGTGGGCTGGCGGGCGCGGTATCCGGGCAAGCCGGTGAACCAGTTCGCCGGCGCCGAGATGATCGCCGCCAAGTGGGGGATCAGCCGACAGGACCAGGAGGAGTTCGCGCTGCGCTCCCACCAGCGGGCGGTACGGGCGATCGACGAGGGCCGCTTCGCGCGGGAGACCGTGGCCTACGGGGACGTGGGCGTCGACGAGGGGCCGCGCCGGGACACCTCACTGGAGAAGATGGCCGGGCTGAAGCCGGTCCTCGACGGCGGCACCGTCACCGCCGCCTGCTCCTCCCAGGTCTCCGACGGCGCCGCCGCCATGCTGCTGGCCTCCGAGCGGGCGGTACGGGAACACGGGCTCACGCCCCGCGCGCGCGTGCACCACCTCTCCGTGCGCGGCGAGGACCCCATCCGGATGCTCACCGCGCCCATCCCGGCCACCGCCCACGCCCTGAAGAAGACCGGCCTGTCCATCGACGCCATCGACCTCGTCGAGATCAACGAGGCCTTCGCGCCGGTGGTGCTGGCCTGGCTGAAGGAGACGGCGGCCGATCCGGAGAAGGTCAACGTCAACGGCGGCGCGATCGCGCTGGGGCATCCGCTGGGGGCCACGGGGGTGAAGCTGATGACGACCCTGCTGCATGAACTGGAGCGCACCGGCGGGCGGTTCGGACTCCAGACCATGTGCGAGGGCGGCGGACAGGCGAACGTGACGATCATCGAACGGCTCTGAGGACCTGAAGGGTCTCGTCGGCCTCCTTCATGATCCGTTCCACCAGCTCCGCGCACGACGGCAGGTCGTCGATCACCCCGGCGACCTGCCCCGAGGCCATCACCCCGAGATCCGTACGCCCGTCCACCATCGCCGACCTGAGCAGCATCGGCGTGTTGGCGGCGAGCAGGACCTGGCTCCAGGTGAGGTCCTTGCCGTGCTTCATGGCGAGGCCGTCGCGCAGCAGCCGGCGCCAGGTGAGCCCGGACAGCGCGCGGAAGCCGGCCGCCCTGCGCACCGCGTGCAGCAGCCGCCGTGAACGGCCCGACCGCTCCAGGGAGTCCACCAGGTCCGTACGGAGCATCCGGTGCGGCAGCCCGTCCACCGCGCGGGTCACCGTCACGTCCCTGACGGTCGCCGCGAGATAGCGCCGCTTCACCGCGTCCGGCACCGTCGAGTCCGACGTCAGCAGGAACCGCGTGCCCATCGCCACGCCCGCCGCCCCGTACGACAGGGCCGCGACCAGACCCCGCCCGTCGAAGAAGCCGCCCGCCGCCACGACCGGGATGTCCACCGCGTCGACCACCTGGGGCAGCAGTACGGTCGTCGCCACCTCGCCGGTGTGGCCGCCGCCCTCCCCGCCCTGCACGATCACCGCGTCCGCGCCCCAGGCCGCGACCTTCTCGGCATGGCGGCGGGCCCCGACGGAGGGGATGACCACGACGTCCGCCGCCTTGAGCCGGGCGATCAGCTCGGGGGAGGGCGCCAGCGCGAACGACGCCACCCGCACGCCCTCTTCGAGCATGATCGACACACGCTCCCCGGCGTCCGCCGCGTCCGCCCGCAGATTCACGCCGAAGGGGGCGTCCGTACGGGACCTGACCTCGCGGATCGCCCGGCGCAGCCGGTCCGGGGTCATCGTCGCCGAGGCCAGGATGCCGAGCGCGCCCGCGTTCGCCGCGGCCGACACCAGACGGGGGCCCGCCACCCAGCCCATCCCGGTCTGCACGACCGGGTGGCGGATGCCGACGAGCCGGGTGAGTGCCGTGTCCATCAGGCGGCGACCTC
>JABFXD010000007.1 GCA_013361925.1 Streptomyces sp.
CGCTGAGGTCCCAGGCGTACGGCGCGGTGGTCGCGCCGCGCTGGCTGACGTACCCGGCCTCGGTGAACAGCACGCGCCGGTCGTGCCGTTCGGCGAACGCGGCGAGCTCCTCGGCGATCGGGCCCCAGGCGCGGCGCAGTCGACCGACGTCCGTCGTGGGCTGCTCCGCGAGCGGCCAGTAGGCGTCGACGCCGATGACGTCGAGCTCCTTCCAGAAGCGGACCTTCGTGTACTCGTCGTAGTTGGCGGCGTAGGTCAGGGTGCCGTCGTAGCGGTCCCGGACCGCCTCGATGACCCGGGTCCACGCCTCGCGGTCGCCGGAGACCCCGGCGAGCTCGGTGCCGACCGCGAACTGCTCGACGCCCGTGTCCGACGCGAGGTCGGCGTAGTGGGTGATGAAACGGCGGTACGAGGTGAACCAGGCGGCCCGGTCACGGGGGCGGATCTCGGCGCGGTCGCCGTCGCCGGGCAGATCCACGTGCGGCTTGATCATCACCTGGAGGCCGGCCCGGTGCGCGCGGCGCACGATCCGGCGCAGGCTGGCGTCGCTCGCGGTCTCCTCGGTGGGGTGCATCTCCGGGTCGGTGCGATGCCGCTGGTACCAGGTGGGCGTGAAGGTGACCCAGCGGGCCCCGGTGGCCTTGATGTCCCGCAGATAGCGGGGGGCGGCGGGGCTGTCGTAGTCGGTGCGGTACCAGGAGGGCAGGGTGATGCCGCGCAGGGTGGCCCCCGGTCGCTTGTGGTCCGCGGCGCCGGTGGTGGTGCAGCCCGCGGCGGCGAGGAGGGCCGCCACCGCGGCAGCGGCGACGACCCTCCTCTTCACGGTGGTGGCCCTCACAGGCTGGTCGGGCTGACGAAGGTGTAGCCCAGGGCCTTGATGCCGTCGATCGTGTCCTTGAGCGGCTGGGTCGGGTAGTACGGGTGGTAGAAGAAGCTGGCGAAGCCGTCGCGGACGGCCAGGTTGGCCTTGGCCGAGGCGATCAGGTCGGCCGGCAGCCTCGCCGGGTGGTTGTTGTAGGCGTCGGGTTCGTAGTTGCCGATGTTCTCGGGCAGCACCTTGGTGCCGTACACGTCCTTGACGACGTACGGGAAGAACTGGCCGATGAACACGTTGGGCCCGGCGGAGTTGCCGCTGAGGGTCCCGGAGAAGTAGAGCGAACGCTCCAGGCGGGCCGAGAAGTTGGCGCTGACGGCCTTGTAGTCGGTGGCCGAACCCGCGTAGTGCGGGGTGGTCCACAGCGTCGGCTTGGGCAGTCCGACGGCGGCGAACGCGGCCAGCGCGCTGGTCACCCGGCCCTGCGCCCAGAGGGTGGAGTCCCCGGCGACGGGGCCGTCGTAGACCACGTTGTCCGAGGCGTCGACATGTGCCCGGTAGAACTCGAAGTCGTCGCCGGTGACCCCGTTGTAGGGGTTGGCGACATTGCCGTACTGGTGGGTGTAGCCGTGGTCCATCAGGACCGCGCCCCTGGCCAGCATGTACTTCAGGGCGCTGACCACCTGCGGTCGCTGGGCGAGCGTGAGCGTCTGCGGGACACCGTTGTTGTAGGTGCCGTTGGGGTCCGTGTAGACGGGGATCACGTTGATGCCGTACGCGATGTTCTGCGACTTGAGGTAGTCGGCCATCGCCCGCAGCTCGGCCGGGTCGGAGTCGGGGCTGATGTCCTCCAGGCGCAGCAGCGCGCGGTGCCGTTCGGTGGTGGCCGGCGCGAGGGCGTCGAAGAGGAGGTCCTCCAGGGCGATGACGCGGTCGTTCTCGGAGACGTAGGCGAACGGGATCTCACCGATGTAGGTGAGGTTCGAGGAGCGGACCGCCCACCCGAAGGTGTGCCCGTTGGAGGTGTCGAGTCCCTCCGCGAGCCGGGTGACCGCGGGATAGCCGGGGCCGGTGAGGACGTTGGGGCGCAGCACACCGCCGTCCTGGCCCGCGGGGATCTTCCGGGTGAGGGCCTGGTTCTTGTACGTCACCTGCGTCACGGTCCCGATCGAACCGCCGTCCTCGTAGTACGACGTCGTCGGGTCCCAGCCGTACTTCTGGGTGAACTGGGCTACGCCCACCGAGTTCGCCATGTTCCAGATGTTGGCGCCCATCCACAGCACCGGCTTGGTGGTGGTGGAGGCGTCCTGGTAGAAGGCGGCCGGGACGGCGTCCGGGACGTCGCAGCAGTAGTAGGTCGAGCCGATGTAGATCACGGCCGAGTACGACTCGACGAGGCCGGCCGTGTACTGCTGGACCGGCTTGGCGGTCACCGTGCCGAAGTGGCCCGCGAGGTTGGCCGCGGCCATGGCGTACAGCTCGCCCAACTGCCCGTAGGGGCCCGCCGTGTCGTAGAGGACGAGGGTGCTCGGGTCGGCCGCGGCGGCGACGTCGGCGGCCTGGAGCAGGGTGGCCTGCCGGGTCACCGTCGAGGCGGTGCGGGCCGGGAGGACCGCGGTGCTCGACAGCGTGGTCGCGGAGGTCTTCCGGCGTTTCTTGTCGTGGCGTGCGTCGTCGGCCTTGAGCTGGGCCTTCGCCCAGCCTTTGAGGTCGAAGCGATTCAGTCCGGATTTCCCACCGATGTTTTCATGGCCATGTCCATGACCTTTCGGTGCGGCCTGGGCACCGGCGGCCAGGAAAGTGCCGCTCAACAGGGCGGCGATCAGCAACAGGAGCACGGAAAACTTCGAGATTCCTCGTCGCCGAGGACGGACCATCGGTCTCACGATCATTCCCCCCACTTTGCATGAATTTTGTGAGCGCCAGGAGACCCTACCGGAAGATCGCACATTGTCCTTTTTCCGAATAGCCTGCCGGGTGGCCCTCGACTTCTGCTACGTTCACCTTCGCGCGATGGGGACGCGCTGTGAAATGTGGGGGGACAATGTACGGACGACCCGCCCTGGGGGCTCTGCTGCCCCTGGCAGGGGCGATGGCCGCGCCAGAAGCTGTACCGGGGCTACCTTTGGCCAAAGCCCTACAGGCAACGGCGGGAGCCGGATTTCTGTTCTATTGCCTGACGGCCTGTCTCATATTGCTGGCCCGGATACGACTGCGCCGTCAAGCACAAAGGACGCAGGTCGGCACCGGGAGCACTCATGATCACTGAACTGCTGCTGTGGTCGAGCATCACTCTGATCGTTATGGCCGGGTGCTACAACACGAGTCTCTTTCTGTTGTCGAGGCGCAGAATTCGCCGTTCCAGGATCGACCGGAGAGACCGGTTCTACATATTTCTGCTCGCCTGTCTCAACGAGGAGAAAGTGCTTTCTGAAAGCCTGGCGCGCATCACTTCGCTGCCCGCCCGGAATTTCATGGCCCTGGTCATCGACGACGGCTCGGACGACCGCACCTTCCAGGTCGCCAGGGCCGCCGATCCGGCCCTGGTCCGGGTGCACCGGCGCACCCCGCCGAACTGCCGCAAGGGCAAGGGCGCCGCCCTCAACGACGGGGTCCGCCATCTGCGCGAGTCCGGCCTGCTCGCCGGCCACGACCCCGCCGACGTCGTCCTGTGCGTGGTCGACGCCGACGGGCGGCTCGATCCGCACGTCGTGCAGTCGGTCGACCCGTACTTCGACGACCCGCGCACCGGCGCGGTCCAGGTCTGCGTGCGGATGTACAACCGGCACCTCGGACTCCTCGCCCGTATGCAGGACATGGAGTTCGTCGTCTACGGCGACGTCTTCCAGAGCGCCCGCCGCTACATCGGCAGCGTCGGCATGGGCGGCAACGGACAGTTCATGCGGCTGTCCGCGCTCGACACCCTGGACGGAGACGGCCCGTGGAGCGACAGCCTCACCGAGGACCTCGACCTCGGGGTGCGGCTGATCGCCAAGGGCTGGACCAACCAGCACTGCACCACCGCCGCCGTCTCCCAGCAGGCCGTGCTCAGTCTGCGGCGGCTGATCCGCCAGCGGTCCCGCTGGTTCCAGGGCCACCTCCAGTCGGCCGGACTCGTCCCGCTCATCCTCAGGGACGTCCCGACCAGAGCCGCCGTCGATCTGCTGTACCACCTCTCCAGCCCGGTGCTGATCCTGCTCACCTCGCTGCTGCCGCTGTCCTTCCTCGTCGCCTTCGGCGCCACCACCGTGGCCTCCGTGCAGGTGGGGCACCCGCTCGTGTCCCCGATGTGGCTGCTCGGCCCGTATCTGCTCTCGTTCACCGCCGCCTACGCGTACGGCTTCGTGTACGCCAAGCGGGAGCGTGACCTCGGACTGGTGCGCTCGGTCCTGCTCGCGCACGTCTTCGTCTTCTACGGGTACATCTGGTTCGCGGCCGGCTGGTGGGGCTTCTGGCGGATGCTCACCGGCCAACGGGGCTGGCTGAAGACAGCACGCACCTGAGGACGCTCGTACCGCCTCACCCGAGGACGTTCAGGCCGCGCCCGATCCTCGCGCGGGTCCTCTCTTCACCCTCACCCTCACGTGGTCGCTGCGCCGATCACGCATGCCCAAGGGGGGCACCCATCATGTCCACACCTCCGTCAGCCCTGCCCGTACGCGCCATGCTGGTGCTCGGCACCCGGCCGGAAGCGATCAAACTGGCGCCCGTGGCACGGGCGATGGCCGCCGGTCCACAGTTCGAACCGCTCGTCGTCACCACCGGCCAGCACCGCGAGATGCTCCATCAGATGCTCGGCATGCTGGGGGTCGACGCCCGGATCTCCCTCGACGTGATGCGCACCCGGCAGCAACTCTCCGACCTGACCGCCCGGTTGGTCCGGGAGCTCGGCGGGGTGCTGCGCGAGCAGCGTCCCGACCTGGTGGTGGTGCAGGGGGACACCACCACCGCGCTGGCCGGCGCCCTGGCCGCCTTCTACGAGAAGATCCCGGTCGCCCATGTCGAGGCGGGCCTGCGCACCGGCGTCATCGACAACCCGTTCCCCGAGGAGCTCAACCGCAGCCTCATCGGCCGTATCGCCCGCTGGCACTTCGCCCCGACCCCGGCCGCGGCCCGGCATCTGACCGACGAGGGCGTCCCCGGCGAGCAGGTCTTCACCACCGGCAACACCGTCATCGACAACCTGCTGTGGGTGCTGACCGAGGGCGCCGGGGTCTCCGCGTTCCGCACCGACGCCAAACGCATCCTGGTGACCCTGCACCGCCGCGAGAACCAGGGCGAGCGGATGCGCGGCATGGGGCGGGCGCTGGCCCGGCTCGCCCGGCGCGGGGACCTGGAGATCGTGCTGCCGCTGCACAAGAGCCCGGCCGTCCGCGAGGCACTGCTGCCCGAACTCGAAGGCCACCAAGGCATCTCGCTCGTCGAGCCGCTGGACTACCTGGACTTCGCGGCGACGCTGGCCGAGTGCGACCTCGTCCTCACCGACTCCGGCGGCATCCAGGAGGAGGCGCCGAGCCTCGCCAAGCCCTCGCTGGTGCTGCGCACCACCACCGAGCGGCCCGAGGCGGTCGAGGCGGGCGCGGCCCGGCTGATCGGCACCGACCCGGAGGCCATCGTGACCTGGGCGGAACGGCTGTTGGACGACCCGGCGGAGTACCGGCGGATGGCGACCGCGGGCAACCCGTTCGGCGACGGCGAGGCCGCGCACCGCATCCTGGGCCAGCTGGCCGAGGACTTCGCCGCCGATGTCCCGGTCGGCCTGACGGCATCCGGGCCATACTCGACGGCATGACACGCAGGGGTGGTCGGGTCACCGGACTGGCACTGGCTCTCGCCCTGGCCGCGATCGTCGCGATCACCGTGAGCCAGTGCCGGGGCGACGACTCCCCGCCCCCCAGGCCCTGGATCGACGGCACCACCCACGGCCGTTGGCTGTCGGTGTTCAACGGCATGGGCACCAACCACGGCGACAACGCCTCGCTCACCCTCTCCCCCATGGCCGCCGAGGACCCCGGCACCACCCACGCGGGCCTGGTGGTGAGCACCGCCACCTACACGGACGTGCGCTACGAGGCACGGATGCGGACCCTGAAGCAGCTGCGCTCACCCAAGCCGAACCCTTGGGAAGTGCCGTGGCTGGTCTGGGCGTACACCGACCCGGAGCACTTCTACTACATCACCCTCAAGCCGAACGGCTGGGAGCTCGGCAAGCGCGACCCGGCCTACCCGGGCGGCCAGCGCTTCCTGGCGACCGGCCGGACCGAGTACCCCGTGGGTCCCTGGTACGACGTCCGGGTCGAGCAGCGCGGGACGGCACTGTCCGTGTCGGTCGCCGGCAAGCCGCTGGTGCGGTTCACGGACGCCGAACTGCCGTACAACCAGGGCCGGGTGGGCGCGTACTCGGAGGACGCGACGGTGGAGTTCGAGGG
>JABFXD010000771.1 GCA_013361925.1 Streptomyces sp.
ACCGCGCTGGAGGGTGGGCGCCGCGACCACGCCGAGGGCGCCCAGGCCGAGGGTGCCGAGGAGGACGCGGCGGCCGATGGGCCGGCCCGCCGTCTCGGGCGTCTCGGGGCGCGGGCCCTCCGCCTCGGGTTGTTCGGGATTCACGTACTCATTCGAACACCCGCGAGCCCTGGCGGGCCAGGTTTCGCGGGTGCCCGTCAGATTTCCGTAACCACTTCTTACGACTGCGCCGCCTTCTCCAGCTGGAACGCCTCGTTGCCCAGGCCGATGCGGGCGTGGGCCTCCGGGGAGCGGGAGCGCAGGTACAGGCCCTGGGCGAGGCCGACCAGTACGGAGGCGCCGATGATGCCGGGCAGGAGCCAGCTCAGGGACGAGTCGGGGCCCGCGCCGACCAGGACGTCGAAGTCCTTCACCGTGTAGCCGGCGATGACGAGGAGGGCGAGGCCCGCGACGGCGGAGGTGGCCAGCCGCCAGGCCTGGGCGCCGGCGGCGCCGCGGCGGACGAAGAAGACGACGACCGAGAAGGAGGCCGCGGCCATCAGCAGGATCACGCCGAGGGCGCCGATGTTGCCGCCCCAGGTGAACAGGTGCAGGACCGGTTCGGTGGGGTCGCCGGTCGGCTTGTCGTCGGCGACCGCGAAGGCGATCACGACCAGCGCGGAGACGGATGTCTGGAGGAGCGAGCCGGTGCCGGGCGCGCCGCTCGAACCCGTCGTACGGCCGAAGGCGCGCGGCAGCAGGCCCTCGCGGCCCATGGCGAAGGCGTAGCGGGCGACGACGTTGTGGAAGCTGACCATCGCCGCGAACATGCCGGTCACGAAGAGCACGTGCAGGACGTCGGTGAAGGTGCCGCCGAGGCGGGACTCGGTGAGGCCGAAGAGCAGGCCCGCGCTCTGCGTCTGCGACTCGCCGACGATCGCGGAGGGGCCGGTGGCGACGGTGAGGGCCCAGCTGCTGAGCGCGAAGAAGACGGCGACGCCGCCGACCGCGAGGAACATCACGCGCGGCACCAGGACGTGCGGGCGGCTGGTCTCCTCGGCGTACACGGGCGCCTGCTCGAAGCCGAGGAAGGCGGCGATGCAGAAGCAGAGCGCGGTGCCGACGCCCGCGCCGGTGAGGGTGTCCGGGTTGAAGGCGTGCAGGGACAGACCTTCCTTGGCGGGGTCGGCGACGGCGGCGATGTCGAAGATGACGACCAGGGCCACCTCGATGACCAGCAGGACGCCGAGCACCTTCGCGTTGACGTCGATCTTCAGCCAGCCCAGCGCGCCGACGGCGGCCACGGCCGCGAGCGCCGGTATCCACCAGGCGATCTCCAGGTCGGCGTAGGTGGCGAAGAGGCCGGAGACCTCGAAGCCGAAGATGCCGTAGATGCCGACCTGGAGGGCGTTGTAGGCGACGAGGGCGACGAGGGCCGCGCTCGCGCCGGCGGTGCCGCCGAGGCCGCGGGAGATGTAGGCGTAGAAGGCGCCCGCGTTGTGGACGTGCCGGCTCATCTCGGCGTAGCCGACGCTGAAGAGGATGAGGATCACGCCGAGGGCGACGAAGAGCAGCGGCTGGCCGACGATGCCCATCACCGCGAATGTGGTGGGCATGACACCCGCGACGACCATGAGGGGGGCGGTCGCGGCGAGGACGGACAGGAGCAGGCCGCCGGTGCCCAGGCGGTCGGCGCGCAGAGCCCGTTCCTGGCCCTTGTAGGTACTGATGCCGTCGTCGGCGCTGGCTCTGCTCGTGGTCATCGGGACCGTCCTTAGCTGGGTTCGGGGGCGTTACGCCGTGCCGAGCGCGCTGTCGCGGGCGGCACGGAAGGCGGAGTGCGGGTCCCGGTCGGGGTACGACCAGGGGGCCGGGGTGGCGTGTTCGCCGATGCGGTGGAAGAGGGCGGCGGCCTCGGCGCCGCGGCCCTCGCAGACCTTGGCGTGGGCGAGGAAGTTGAGGTCGACCAGACGGCGGGGGTGGCCCTCGTGCTCCCACTCCAGCCACCAGTCGAACGCGGCCTTCATCACCTGGCGGGCCCGGCGGCCGACCCAGTGCCCGGAGGCGGCCGGGTCGGGGGGCTCGTGTCCGGCGGTGGCGAGGACGCGGTAGCGCTCGGCGTGGGCGACGACCGGGAGGATCGCGAGCGGCGAGTCGGCGGGGGCCTGCTCGGCGGCCCAGTTGGCGAAGTCGTAGACCTCGTGGAGCGGGTCGGGGCCGGAACCGGCGCGGTGCTCGGCGAGGCGGGCGACCATCAGGTGGTGGGCGTGGTGATGGTCGGCGAAGCGCGCGCGGATCTGCTCGAAGAGCCGGACCGCGTTCTCGGCGGCGGTCGAGCCCTGCTCCAGCATGAGCAGGCCGAGCCAGGGCGTGGGATCCGCGGGCGCCCGGTCGGCGGCGGCCCGGCAGGCCTCGCGGGCGCGGTCCGGCTTCTCCTTGCCGCGCAGGGCGCGCTGGACCTGGGCGAGGGCGAGCAGGACGGCGGCGTCGGCGGACTCGGGTTCGGCGAGCTGCCAGTCGCGCGTCCAGGCGGCGCTGTAGGGCTCCTGGGCGAGGCCGGTGACGCGGTGGCCGCGCAGGTCCCAGTCGTCGCCCGTGTGGGCGAGGAGGGAGCGGGCGGCCTGCCAGCGGCCCTGGGCGAGGGCGGCGCGGGCGGCGACGAGTTCGGCGTCGTCGAGGGCGGCGTCGAAGGCCTGGGCCGCGCGTCGGCGGCTGCGGCCGAGGGGTGGCGGGGGTGGTGACACCGCGGAGACTTCCTCGTGCGACGTGGCGCGACGTCGACTGTCGGCAGGGTGAGCCCACGGGGTTGATCAGCGGACTGATCATCAGGGCGTGGGCAACTGATCACGGACAGCAAACCCGCAGCCAATGGTTCCCGTCAAGGCTGGAACGGGTGTTACACGCGTCAACTTGAGGGACTGGTGGGGTAGTTGTGAATTTTCACCGCCGGTCTCCGCACCTGAGTACGGCCCGGATGTGGCGCACGCCATGGCGCCGCGCGACGAGGGCGCCCACCATGACGGAAAGGCCGCGCCGTCCCGATGCGTGGCCGAGTCAACCGCCCGGATCCGGGTACTCCCGGGAGCAGGCCGGGGTCAACGGCGCTACAGTCGGCCCCTAACCCGCCCCGTGGCCCGGCCGAGTGATCGAGGTACGCAGCGTGTCGGTTCTGGTTCTGGTTCTCGCCGTGAGCGCGGCCTGCTGCTTGGGCATCGGCTTCGTCCTCCAGCAGAACGCGGCCCAGCGCGCGCCCCTGAACGACTTCCTCTCGCCCCGGCTGCTCCTCGACCTGGTGCGGGTACCGCGCTGGCTCGGCGGCATCGCACTGATGGTGGCCGGCATGGTCCTCGGCGCGATCGCGCTGGGACAGGGCGAGATCTCCCTGGTCGAACCCCTGCTGGCGACCAACCTGCTCTTCGCGATGGCCCTCTCCCGGCATCAGACCAAGCAGTCGCTGGGCCGCCAGGGCTGGGCGGGGCTGCTGCTGCTCGCGGGCGGGGTGACGGCGTTCATCGTGGCGGGTGAGCCGCGCGGCGGTTCCGCCGTGGCCGACCCCTTCCGCCACTGGCTGATCATCGGCGCCATGATCGGGCTCGCGCTGCTCCTGACGACGTACGCCAAGCGCTCGCGCCTCAGCTCGGGCCCGGCGCTGCTGGCCGTCGCCGCCGGACTCCTCTACGGCGTCCAGGACGCCCTCACCCGGGTCACCGGCCAGCGCTTCTCCGAGGGCGGCCTCATGGAGGTCCTCACCGGCTGGCAGCCCTACGCCGTCCTCGCGCTCGGCGTGACCGGCCTGGTCCTCGTCCAGAGCGCCTTCGAGACGGCCTCCCTCCGTATGTCCCTGCCCGCCCTGACCGCCGCCCAGCCCCTCGCCGGCATCATCTGCGGCGTCGGCTTCCTCGGCGACCGGCTCCGCACCGACACCGGGGCACTGGCCTGGGAGGCGGCCGGGCTCGCGGCGGTCGTGGTGGGAATCGTGCTTCTCGGGCTGCACCCGGCCATGCCGAGCGGGGCGACGCAGGCAGTCCGGGCGCGGAGGCTCCAGCCGAACTGAGGCCGAGCACGCGGCGGCGTGTCCGCCCGGGCTGCTTGGATGGGCCCATGAGCGCTGCTGACGAGATCCTCGACATCGTCGACGAGCATGATCAGGTCGTCGGGCGGTCCCCGCGCGGTGAGGCCTACGCCCGTGGGCTCCGCCACCGCTGCGTCTTCATCCAGGCGCGGGACGCCGACGGGCGGCTCTTCGTGCACCGCCGCACCCCGACCAAGCTGGTCTTCCCGTCCCTGTACGACATGTGGGTCGGCGGGGTGGTCGGCGCGGGCGAGTCCTACGACCGGGCGGCGCTGCGCGAGGCGGAGGAGGAGCTGGGCGTCAGCGGCCTTGCCGAGCCGACCTTCCTCTTCAAGTTCCTGTACGACGACGGGGCCGGGCAGACCTGGTGGTCGGCGGTGTACGAGGTGCGCTGCGAGCTGCCGGTCAGTCCGCAGGTGGAGGAGGTCGCCTGGCACGACTTCCTGACCGAGGACGAGGTGGAGCGGCGGCTGACGGAGTGGGAGTGGGTGCCCGACGGCGTGGACGCGTACGCGCGGCTCAGGGAGCACCGGAAGGGGAGCTGAGGCCGAGCACGCCCGCGGGGGCGCAGACCGGCCCGCTCGGTCAGGCGCCCGCAGGAGCGGAGGCGGGCCCGCCCGGTCCGCTGCCCGCAGGGGCGGAGGCCGGCCCACCCGATCCGCTGCCTCGGCCGAGTGGGCTGCGACCCCGGCCGGGCCAGAACGGCGCGGGCCACAGGGGGTGCTCCAGGAGCCGGTCCGCCATGCCGCCCGCCGCCTCTTCGGGCACGCCCACCAGGGTGAGCGCGCGGGATATCCGCTCGGCACCCTCGTCGTCCGGCACCTCCGCGTCGGCGAACGCCGGGAGGAGCAGGAGCAGCCGCTGGGCCGGGGCGCGCACGCCCTCGGCGTCCGGCGGCACCTCGTCGGCGGCCGACACCAGGTCCGGCCAGGACAGGCCGGGCCCGCTGTGGTGGCCGTCGATCGAGGCCAGCCGGGTCTCCGTCGACCGGTCGGGGCGGGTGAGCAGGTAGTCCGTGCCCGCGTCGTCCGGGAAGTTGCGGTGCACGACCCACAGCACGCGCCCGCCGCGCAGCGGGATCCGGAACGCCGGCCAGCTCTCCGTCGTCCCGTACAGCGCCTCGGCCGCCGCGTCGACGTCCGCCGCGTCGGCGCCGAACACCTCGGGCTCGTCGGCGAACTCCCGCCAGACGGGTCCGAGGTACGCCGGCCAGAACCCCGGCAGTGCGAGCAGATGCTCGGCGGGGGTGATGGCGTGGCCGGGCTGCGCGTACCCGGCGAGCGGCGCGGGAAGATCCATGTCCCGAACCGTAGCGACCGCCACTGACAACGGCCCCGGGCCCGCCGGGTAGGGTCCTGCGCGTGATCGAATTCGCACGGAACGTCCGGCTCTGGTTCGCGCCCGAGGAGGTCCGGGAGGAAGGCGGTACACCCGACTACCGGTTCTCGCTCGCCAACGAGCGCACCTTCCTGGCCTGGCTGCGCACCGCGCTCGCGCTGATCGGCGGGGGCTTCGCCGTGGACCAGTTCCTGCCGGACCTGCGCTGGGGCTGGCGGGTCGGGCTGGCGCTCGCGCTGCTCGGCGCCGGTGTGCTGTGCTCGCTGCGGGCGGTCAATCACTGGATGCGCTGCGAACGGGCGATGCGCCGGGGCGAGGATCTGCCGGTGTCGCGGTTCCCGGCGCTGCTGAGCGTGGTCGTCGCGGTCGTCGCCCTCGCGATGGTCGTCGTCGTGCTCGTCGGGTGGGAGGGGTGAGCGCGGCGGTCACCGACGCCGGACGCGATCCGGGGCTCCAGCCGGAGCGGACACGGCTCGCGTGGCGTCGTACGACCCTGTCCGGAACCGTCGCCGCCGTCCTCGCCGTGAAGGCCGCGCTGCACGGCGAGGTGTCCGCGGTCGGTGTCGTCGCGTGCGCCCTGTGCACCGTGCTGTGGCTGGGCTTCCTGATGCTCGCGCACCGCCGTATCCGGGCGCTCGCCGCGGAGACGAGCCCGTCGGCGCTCACCCCGCGGCACGCCACGGCCGCGGCGCTGTGCACGGTGGCGGTGGCGGTGTGCGGGGCGGCGTTGGTGTTCTGAGACCCGGTCGGCCCGGCGAGCCCGCGCCGTCCTCCCCGGCCTAGCCCTCCTCCGTCTCCCAGTCCACCGTGACCACGATCTTCCCCCTGGTCCGCCCCTCCTGGTTCA
>JABFXD010000287.1 GCA_013361925.1 Streptomyces sp.
CGAAGATCGTGTCAGCGATCACGGGCCCTGGCGACCGTGCCCGGCCAGGATCTCCTCCACCAGCTCGGCCACGGACCGCCCGGTCGTGTCGACGCGGCACAGCCCGGCGGCGTCCACGGACTCCCGCACGAGTTGCTGAAAACGCCGCGCGCGGGCCACGAACCGGTCCACCAGGTACCGCTCCTCGGCGCTCGCCTCCCCGTACCGTGCCGACGCGTGCATCCGGTCGGCCAGCACGCCCTCGTCCGCGGTGAACCAGACGGCCTCGACCCGCGGAACGTCGAGCGCGGCCACACGGCTCGGCCAGAGCGCGGAGCCCTCCAGCACCAGGCCCGGCCCGGTGCCCTCGGCGTGCTCGGTGATCAGCTCCTCGATCCGCGGCCACAGGTGTGCGTAGTGGTCGAGCACCGAGTCGATCAACTCGTCGACGCCGAGGGTGCCGTAGTGCTCGGCGACATGCGGCGGCACCTCCCGCTCCGGCGTCCGCCAGGGGCGTCCCGGGTGCCGGGCCAGCAGATCCGTCGGGCGGTAGCTGAACCCGAGCCGCTCGGCGGCGGCCCGGGCCACGGTCGACTTGCCGGTGTGGGAGGTGCCCCCGATGAGCAGTACGCGCATCCGACCGACCCTAGGGCCTGTCCGGCGGATCATGCCGCAGACGCGGGGTCTGGCACGTCGGCCTGCGTCGATAAGGCGCCGCGGCTTTCCTGCGACTTGATCCGCCGGACCGACCCTAGACGACCTCAGACGCTGAACTCCCGTATCACCGTGTTCCGGAAGACCGCCGTCCCGTCGATCGAGAACAGCGCGAGCCCGGTGTCGACCAGATACGGGAACGCCTCCGACGAGTGCACGTACCGCCCGTCGTCCACGAACATCTCGACGGACGTCCGGTCGACCAGGATGCGCAGCCGCACCGTGCGGGCGGACGGGTCGAAGGGGCTGTGGCTCTCCTGCCACCTGCCGGAGGTGTCGGGGTTCACGGTGTTACGGCGGTTGAGGAACGCGTAGTCGCCGTAGACGCCGGCGTCGATGTGCCGGCCCCCGTCGGCCGAGCGGCGCAGCTGGAGGCCGGCGCCGGTCAGCGACTGCCAGGTCACCTCGGTCGTCAGCTCGTAGGAGAGACCCGTGTAGTCGAGGACGCGCGTGCCCGTCACCGTCAGGTCGCCGAGTTCGATCGTGCGCGAGACATGGTCGTCCAGGGCGGTGATCGGGCGCGAGGCCAGGTAGTACGCGCCGGAGCCGGCCCGCTTCAGGGTGATCTCGCGGACGATCGAGTCCGTGCCGTTGAAGCCGTCGCAGTCGATGGTGGGGGTCGTGTTGGCGTAGTCCCAGTTGTTCAGCCAGCCGATCGCGTAGCGGGCGCGCTCGTCGAGGGTGCCGTTCGCGGCCCGCTTCTCGAAGGTGACGGCCCCGTACCAGTCCCAGCCGTGGTCCAGCCACTGCGGGTCGCTCGCGTCGGGGGTGAAGGTGGTGCCGTCGAAGGAACCGGTCCAGTAGGCGTAGGTGTTGGGCAGCCCGGACCCCTTGCCGTTGGCGCTCACGCCCAGCACCCACTTCACGGTGCCGTCGGTGGCGGTGATGCGGAACAGGTCGGGGCACTCCAGGACGCCGATGCCGTCCTTGACGAACCCGCCCACGTACGTCCAGGACCTGAGGTCCGCCGAGTGGTAGAAGCCGATCTTGGTGTTCTCGGCGAGGGCCATCACCCAGCGGCCGTGGTCCTCGTCGCGGATGACCTTGGGGTCGCGGAAGTCGCGCACGCCAGGGTTGGGGAGCACGGGGTCGGTGCCGTGGTTGCGGAAGGTGCGGCCGCCGTCGGTGGAGTAGTACAGGAACTGCTCCTGGTGGTCGGTGCCGCCGCCGGGCGACATCGTGACCAGGGCGATCACCGCGCCGGCGCCGAAGCCCGCGGTGTTGGCGCTGTCGACGACCACCGAGCCCGACCAGACGTCTCCGTTGACGGTGGTGTCCTTCGGTACGGCGATCCCCCGGTCGGTGAAGGAGACCAGGTCCCGGCTGGTGGCCAGCCGCCAGGCGGTGCCCGCCTCGGTGCCGGCCGTGAGGTAGTCCGGGTTGTAGAGGTAGTAGTAGTGGTACTCGCCGTCGATCCACACCGGCCGCTGCGGGTCGTTCTTCCACTGGTCGGGGACCGTGAAGTGGTACGCGGCGCGGTAACTCGCGCAGCTCCCGGCCGCTTTGGGCTTCGCGGTGGCCGGTGCCGTCGGCAGCAGCACACCGGCCGCGCCGGCCGCCGAACCCGTGAGGAGCGCTCTTCTGGAAAGTCTCATGGCCTCAGGACTGTGCGGCCTAACACGTTAAAGGTCAAGGTTTCTAACTCGTTAAAGGTCGAGCCGTCACGACCCTTGACAGGGACGCGGCGCCCTTCCCATCATCTGGGGCATCAACCCTGAACTAACACGAGTTAGGCCCGTTGGATGACCGACTCGCACTTCTCCCGCCGCTCGCTGATGCGGTACGGCGCCTATGGCGCGGGTGCCGCCGCGCTGGCCGGCACCGCCGCGAGCTGGGACCGGCTCACCGGAGCCGACATACCCGGCCGTGACGACGGTTCCCTCGTCGTCGCCACCCTCGGCCCGGCCTACGGCCCGGAGGCCATCCGCACGCTCACCGAGGGCTTCAAGAAGGTCCACCCCGACATCAAGCTGCGCATCAACGCCGTACAGGCCACGGACTGGTCCGACTTCTTCGCGAAGATCCTGACCCAGATCGCGGCGGGCACCGCCCCCGACCTCGTCTACGTCGCCACCGAGGGCGTCCAGCTCTTCGCCCAGCGCCTCGGCGTCGCCCTCGACAAGTGGGTGAAGCGGGACGCGGACGAACTGCGCGAGTACTTCGCCGACGTCCACCCCTCACTGGTCGAGTCGATGATGTACGAGGGCAGCCTCTACCAGCTCCCCGTCGAGTTCAACGCGGCCGACATCTACCTCAACAGCCAGGTCCTCAAGCGGGCGGGCGCCTCCTTCCCGGCCGCCGACTGGACCCGCGACGACTTCACCACGCTGCTGCGGGACATGAAGAAGTCCAGCGGCTCGCAGTTCACGCCGTACTTCTGGACCAACCGCCTGTGGGGCGGGGTCGTGCCCTGGCTGTTCGCCAACGGCACGAACCTGCTGAGCGAGTCCAAGGCACCGGGCGGCGCCTGGCTGTGGGACTCCTTCTACCCGGCCGCCGACCGGCAGGGCCGCGGCGGCGGTTACCGGTGGACGACCCCACAGGCCGACCACGAGCGCGTCGAGGAGGCGTACGACTATCTGGCCTCCCTCATCCAGGAGGACCTGTGCACCCGCCCCGAGGGCGGCAACGGCCAGAACCTCATCGGCGTGTTCTCCACCGGCCGGGTCGGGGTCACCCCGGCGGGCGGCTTCTGGGCGGGCGGCCTGAACCTGGCCGGCATGCGGCCCGGCAGCTTCGACGTGCAGTACTTCCCGCGCTGGCGCACCCAGCGCATGCAGTTCGGCGCCGCCGGCTACGCCCTGCTGCGCACCTCCAAACTCCAGGACGAGGCCTGGGAGTTCATCAAGTTCGCGTCCCGCAGGGACACCCTGATGCGGCTCTTCGAGACCAACCAGACCACCCCGGCCCGCCGTTCGATGCTGACCGCCGACCGCTACCGGACGATGGGCCCGAACCACTGGCAGGTCTTCTACGACACCCTCGACAAGTTCCCGGACACCGGGCCGATCCCGGCCCCGCCGCAGGTCGCCGAGGTCGAGCAGGTGCTGCTCAAGCACACCGGGACCGCCCTCGCCTCGCGCCGCTCGGTGGCCCCCGCGCTGCGCCGGATGCAGTCCGATCTGGAGAAGGCCATGGAGCGTGACGTATGACGAACACCCAGATCCCTGCCGTACGGCCGAAGCAGCCGGTGGCCGAAGCCGCCCCCGCGCCCCGGGCGTCCGCCCGCGAGCGCGGCACCCGGCTGCTGGCCGCGCTGTTCCTGGCACCGACGATCGTCGGGATCGTGATCTTCACGGTCGTCCCGATCGCCGGATCGGTCGTGCTGAGCCTCTTCCACTGGAACGTGATCGACTCGCCCACCTTCGCCGGAGCGGCCAACTACCGCGAGATGGTGAGCGATTCGACCGTTCTGGTCTCCTTCCGCAACACACTCGTGTTCATGGTGCTCGCGGTGGCGCTCCAGCTGCTGATCGCGCTCACCCTCGCCCTGGCGGTGAACGGACGCATGCCGGTGTGGCTGCGGTCGGTGTTCCGCTCGGCCTTCTTCTTCCCGCTCATCCTGTCCGCCGCGTCGATCTCGGTGGTGATGAAGTACCTGTTCAACCAGGACTTCGGGGTCGTGAACTGGCTCCTCGGGCTGATCGGGATCGCTCCCGTGCCGTGGCTGACCTCGGAGAACTCCGCGATGGCGGCGGTCATCCTGGTCTATGTCTGGCAGCAGTTCGGCTTCTCGTTCCTGCTGTTCGTCGGCGGTCTGAACAACATCCCCAAGGAGATCCACGAGGCAGCCTCCCTCGACGGCGCGACCGGACTGCGCAAGCACCTCACCGTCACCCTGCCGCTGCTGTCGCCGACCCTCCTGGTCGCGTCGGTCGTCGGCATCATCAACGCCCTTCAGGTCTTCGAGCAGCCGTACGTGCTGACCAACGGCGGGCCCGGTGACTCCACCCGCACGGTCGTGATGGTCATCTACGAGACCGCGTTCGAGCAGCTCCGCTTCGGCGAGGCGTCCGCGGTGGGCGTGCTGCTGTTCGTCCTCGTCATGGCGGTCACCGCCCTCCAGTTCCGGCTCAGCCGGCGTTTCGTCCACTACCAGTGAGCCGGGTGAACTCCCCTATGAGCCAAGCGACCTTGACCGCGAGCCGGGCACGGCGCACCCTCGCGCCCTGGGCGCGGATCGCCGGCCTCGCGATCTGTGCCCTGCTGACCCTGGGGCCGGTCATCTGGACCGTCTCGACCTCGCTGCGCACCCCGGCGGAGTCCTTCGACCTCCCCCCGAAGATCATTCCGACCAGCCCGACGATCGAGTCGTACCGTGGTGTCTTCGACCAGATCGATGTGTGGCTGCTGGCCCTCAACTCCACCCTGGTGACCGCTTTGATCGCGGTCGGCCAGATGATCACGGCCGGACTCGCGGGGTACGCCTTCGCCCGCCTGGAGTTCCGCTTCAAGAAGCCGCTGTTCGGTCTGGTCCTGGCGACCATGATGGTCCCCTTGCAGGTCACGATCGTTCCGGTGTTCCTGGTGCTCAAGTCGATGGGTCTGACCGACACACTGCTCGGTCTGATCATTCCGGCGTTCCCGACCGCCTTCGGCACCTTCCTGATGCGGCAGTACTTCCTCGGCATGCCGAAGGACCTGGGCGAGGCGGCGATGCTGGACGGCTGCGGCCCTTGGCGGACCTTCCGCTCGGTCTACGCCCCGCTCGCCACACCCGGCCTCGCGATCGTCGGCGTACTCGCCTTCAACTACCACTGGAACGAGTTCTTCCGGCCACTGATCCTGGAGACCTCCGGCCAGAACTACACCCTGCCGCTGGGCCTCGTCTCGCTCCAGGGCAACCTCGGCACCGGCTCCATCTCGGTGGTCCTCGCCGGTGTCGTCCTCTCCATGATCCCCGCCGTCGCCGTGTTCGTCGTCGGCCAGCGTCCTCTGCGCGAGGGCATCACGTCCGCAGGAGTCAACCGTTGAACACTGACCCCGACGCCCCGCGTTTCAGGGTCCGTCCGCCCGCCCACTGGATCAACGACCCGAACGGGCCCTTCCGTTGGCGGGACCGCTACCACCTCTTCTACCAGCACAACCCGGCCGCCCCCGTCCACGCGAACGTCCACTGGGGCCACGCCTCCAGCCCCGACCTCGCCCACTGGGAGCACCACCCGATCGCGCTCACCCCCACACCGGGCGGCCCCGACGAGGCGGGCTGCTGGTCGGGCTGCCTGGTCGACGACGACGGCACACCGACCGCCGTCTACACCGGCATCGACCGCCATCACACCGGCCTCGGCACGATCTGCCTGGCCCGGGCGGTGGTTCCGGACGACGAGACCCTCACCGACTGGAAGCCGCTGCCGACGCCCGTCGTGAGCGGCCCGCCGGACGGTCTGGACGTCGTGATGTTCCGCGACCCGTTCGTCTTCCGCGACGGCGGACGACGCTGGGCCCTGGTCGGCGCGGGCCACGCCGACGGCACGCCCTCCGTGCTGCTCTACGACTGCGACGACCTGGCCGACTGGCGGTTCGCGGGCGTCCTCCT
>JABFXD010000995.1 GCA_013361925.1 Streptomyces sp.
CACCACGAGCAGCATCACGAAGCTCAGCCCCGCCCCGAGAGCGGCACCCGCCACGAGCCACGCCTTACGCACCGTCAACCGCCCCTCACCGACCGGGAGTCCGCCCCGGTCAGTTTAGGAGCTTCCCCCGAGGAATCCGCGGCAACCGACCGACTCACAACCCGTCGGGCCGCCGCCGACGCGGACGGCGTCGTAGGCCTTACCGCTCCTTGACGGTGACGAGCCGTCTGCCGGGCGACCGCGCGAGACACCCCATCGGTCAGTCGGCCGCCCGGCGGTACAACGCCGCGGCCTCGTGCCCCAGAACGACGCTGTACGAGATGTCGTCCGTGGCCCCGCCCTCCTCGTGCCCACCCAGCACCCCGACGACCTGCCCGTCCCCGTTCACCCACGGGCTGCCGCTCGTCCCGCCGCTGAAGTCGGGGCAGTCGATGCGCTGTTGCGTACGGCTGTGCGCGATCGGCTTGTCGGTGCAGCGGACGGGCACCTCACGGGAGTTGGGATACCCGGTGACGCTCACCGCGGTGGCCCCGGTGGCGGTGCCGGTGGTGAAGCGGTTCCCGCCGACGACGTCCTCGATGTTCCGGCCCTGCCGCTCGGCGACCGTCGCGAAGGCCACGTCACTGTCCTCGTCCCACCCGTCGGGCAGAACGCGCCCGGTGACCCGCCATCTCCCGTACGGCGCCTCGCCGTTCCGGTAACCCGGCACGAACACGAGGTCGTCCTCGTCCCCGTCGAGACAGTGGGCGGCGGTCACCAGGAGATCCCGGCGCGCGCTGTGCACCACGGACGCCGTGCAGAAATGCTCACCGCCCGTGAACAACGCCCCGACTCTCACCGTCTCCACACCCGCTGCCGCGACGACGGTGACTCCAAAGGGGCCCGGCCCGTCGTCGGCGGCCGCCTCGGAGGCGGAGGTGACGGCGAGCAGCACAAGGGCGACACAGAGGGGCATGTGCTTCATCAGAACCACTGTGACCGACAAAGGTGAGAGCAGCATCAGGACCGCTCCGACCCCAGGACCGTGCCCCGGGAGGCCGCTGGCCCCAGGCGTCAGCCGCTACCCCGAGGCCCGTGCCGCAGGAGGGCGCTGACCCGCGCGCTGGGGCCTGTCCGGCGGATCAGGTCGCAGGAAAGCGGCGGCACTGCATTGACGCCGGTGAGCGGGGGCGATGGGAGTCGTCAACCGACGACAACGCCGCAGGCCGGCGTGCCAGACCCCGCGTCTGCGGCATGATCCGCCGGAGACGGCCTAGCCCCGTACAGCCGCCTCCAGCGGGAACCGCACCCCCGTCATCTCCTCCGACACCACCCACAGCCGCCGCGCCGCCACCGTGTCGCTCGCCGCGCGGGAGCGGCTCACCAGCGTCGGCGCGCCCCGCCACTCACCCAGCCCGTCCGGGCCGGCATAGCTCGCGCCGGGGATGTCCTCGGTCGCCGCGAACAGCGTGGGCAGGGCACCCGCCCGGTCGTCCTGGGCCATCAGCCTGTTGCCGATCGCCATCCCCAGCCGCATCAGCGCACTGGCGTGGTGGCTCTGGAGGTTCGTGGCGGCCCAGCCGGGGTGGGCGGCGGTGGCGCGGACGGAGGAACCCGCTTCCGTCAGGCGCCGCTGGAGTTCCAGCAGGAACAACAGGTTCGCCAGCTTGGACTGGGCGTAGGCGCGGGTGGGGCTGTAGTGCGAGGTCAGGTTCACATCATCGAAGTGGATCTTCTGGTCACCGAGCCGATGCGCGCTCGACGCCACCGTGACCACCCGGTCCGTGACATACGGCAGGAGCAGGTTCGTCAGCGCGAAGTGCCCCAGGTGGTTGGTGCCGAACTGCATCTCGAAGCCGTCCCGCGTCCGCTGCTCGGGCAGCATCATCACGCCCGCGTTGTTGATCAGCAGGCTCAGCGGCCGGCCTTCCCAGCCGTCGGCGAACTCCCGCACGGAGGAGAGGTCCGCGAGGTCGAGCCGCCGCACCTCGGTGCTGCCGTTCACGCTCGCCGCCGCGGCCCGCCCGCGCTCCACGTCCCGTACGGCGAACACGACGTGCGCGCCCGCCCGGGCCAGCCCTTCCGCGGTACGGAGCCCGAGGCCGCTGTTGGCTCCCGTGACGACGGCCGTCCGGCCCGCGAGGTCAGGGAGGTGGGTCAGGTTCCATGCGTTCTGCTTCTCAGCCATGACCTCAATGTAGGCGTTGCCAACAATGCTGTCAATGACAACAATGATGACGGCGCCAACATGCGGATACGATGATGCCCATGTCCATGAGCCGCCCCTACCACCACGGAGACCTGCGCTCAGCGCTGCTCACCGCCGCCGAACGCACCCTGCGCGACAAGGGCGCCGCCGCGCTGTCACTGCGCGAGCTGGCCCGGGACATCGGGGTCAGCCACGCCGCCCCCGGCCGGCACTTCAAGGACAAGCAGGCCCTGCTCGACGCCCTGGCGCTCGACGGCTACGACCGCCTCCTCCAGGCCCTCACCACCGCCGACGACCCCACGCTCGCGTTGCAGCCCCGCCTCACCGTCCTCACCCGGGCCTATCTGCGGTTCGCCACCGACAACGCCGCGCTGATCGAGCTCATGTACTCCCTCAAGCACGACCCGGACGCCTCCGAGCAGATGGCCGCGGCGGCCGAGCGCACGGTGGGATCCCTGGCGGCGATCGTCGCGGCGGCCCAGGAGCGCGGCGAGATCATCGAGGGCGACCCGGCCATGCTCACCCTCACCGTGGGCGCCGCGCTGCACGGCATCGCCACCTTCGCGGCCAACGGCCACACCGACGCCCAGGCGGCCGTCGACGCGGTCGACACCCTCGTACATCTCCTGCTGCACGGCCTGTTGCCCCGATAGCCACTTGTTGTGCGTGTGCTGTGCGCACAGTCAAGGCACAGCCAACACACGGCCATCGGGCCGCCATTGATCAGTAAGCCCCCACGCCCCTGAGTCATGCGGAAGTCAGAGTTCCGCAACGCGTCTTGTTGTCACGTACTCAACAAGGGGATGGTCTACGCGGGTCGCCGCCCCCACCGGGAACCTCACCGGTGGTCCCCCACCGCAGGCCTCTGCAACCCCACTTACAGGAGGCTGTACGTTGCGTACGCCCAACACCCCCCGCGTATCCGGCAGATGGCGCAAGGCGGGCTCCGCCGCCGCGGCCACCACCGCCCTCCTCCTCGCCGGCCTCGGCACCGCCGCCCAGGCCCACGCGGACACCACCCCCCACAAGGCGAGCCCCTCGGCCATCGCCGCCCAGGTCGCCAAGGCGCATGTGCGGTACGAGAGTTCATGCGGCGCGACCCCCAAGAAGGGCTACGCCGCCTGCAACGCCCTCCGCGTCACCGCGGGCACCACGGCGTACATGGAGAAGCAGGCCGCGCTGAAGGGCGTGACCCCCAAGTCCATCAAGCCGAACGCCACGTCCGCCACTCCCACCGGCTACGGCCCGAGCGACCTCCAGTCCGCCTACGGCCTGAAGTCCGCGTCCGCCTCGAACGGCTCCGGCGAGACCATCGCGATCGTCGACGCGTACGACGACCCCAACGCAGCCGCCGACCTGGCCACTTACCGCTCGTACTACGGCCTCCCGGCCTGCACGACGGCCAACGGCTGCTTCAAGAAGGTCAGCCAGACCGGCTCCACGACCTCCCTGCCCACCGCCGACAGCGGCTGGGCCGGCGAGATCTCCCTCGACCTCGACATGGTCTCGGCGATCGCCCCGAACGCCAACATCCTCCTGGTGGAGGCGAAGTCGTCGAGCATGGCCAACCTGGGCACGGCCGTGAACGAGGCGGTGAAGCTCGGCGCGAAGTTCGTGTCGAACTCCTACGGCGGCAGCGAGTCGTCGAGTGACACCTCGTACGACTCCTCCTACTTCAACCACCCCGGCGTAGCCATCACGGTCAGCGCCGGCGACGAGGGCTACGGCGCCGAGTACCCGGCCGCGTCCAAGTACGTGACGGCGGTCGGCGGCACCAAGCTCTCCACCTCCTCCACCAGCCGCGGCTGGACGGAGTCCGTCTGGAACACCAGCAGCACCGAGGGCACCGGCTCCGGCTGCTCCTCGTACGACGCGAAGCCGACCT
Source organism: Streptomyces sp. (assembly GCA_013361925.1). GTDB lineage: Bacteria > Actinomycetota > Actinomycetes > Streptomycetales > Streptomycetaceae > Streptomyces. The sequence continues at coordinate 4,074 of JABFXD010000995.1, forward strand.
GGCAGACCGACACGACCTGCACCAAGCGCATGATCGCCGACGTCTCGGCCGTCGCCGACCCCGCCACGGGCGTCTCGGTCTACGACTCCTACGGCTCCGACGGCACCGGCTGGAACACCTACGGCGGCACCAGCGCCTCGGCCCCCATCATCGCGTCGGTGTACGCCCTCGCGGGCACGCCCGGCAGCAGCGACTACCCCGCGTCCTACCCTTACGCGGCGGCAGGCACGTCAGCCCTCAACGACGTCACGTCGGGCAGCAACGGCTCCTGCACCACGAGCTACTACTGCACCGCCAGGTCGGGCTACGACGGCCCGACCGGCCTGGGCACCCCGGCAGGCCTGACGGCCTTCACCGGCTGAGCGGCACCGGTATCGCCGTACCGACACCGGTACTGATACTGAGGAACGGGCTGCGGCGACGAGCCGCGGCCCGTTCGTCCGTCATGGCCGATACCCACGGGGGAGCTCACATGAAGCGCACACTCGCAGCCCTTGCCACCGTCGCCGTACTCGCCGCACCGCTGCTGACAGCCTGCGGCAGCGACTCGAAGCCGGTCACCGGCACCGTCGTCGGCAAGGACACGGACAACGAGTGCAAGACAAAGCGGAAGAACGGCAAGAAGACCCGCAGCTGCCACACCGAGTACGAACTGACGGTCCGTACGAAGAGCGGGGACAAGGAAGAAGTGGACGTCAGCAGCAGCGCATACGACTCCTGCGCCGAGGGAGCGACCTACCCCAAGTGCACGACGCGCTAGCGACCGCGCGCCACGTCATGCCGCTCCCCGGCCACCCGCAGCAGAATCAGGCGAAGCGCCTCGCGGCGGCTCCCACGGGTCTTGACGGCGTGACAGTTCGGGCAGAGAGCCACCATCTGACTCGGGTGATCGCGTCCGCCGAGGGCGAGATCCACGACGTGATCGACCTCGAGAATCGGCTTCCTCGCATCGGTCACGTCATCGGGCTGCCCAGCACAGCCCGGGTTCTCACACCGCCCCTCACAACGACTCAGCACCGCCTTGCGCGCCCACGCCGAACGCAGCGGGTCACGGATGACGCGGGCGACCCGCCGACCGCCGTTCCTGGCCTCCTGCCGCTCGGCGTTCCGGCACAGACGCTCGTAGCGAGCCGCGTCGAGGAGCCACGGCTCGGGCCCGTCGTCGGCCACCTGGTCGTCGTACAGCCCGAGTTCGGTGAGGAGCGGGCCGGGGTCGAGGTCCTCGAAGAACGTGGACAACAACTCCTCGATCACACTGAGGCGAGTCTCACCGGAGCGCCGCAGCAGCTCATGAACCGACCCGGGGAGCCCGCCGAGCGGTTGCCGGTCCGCGAACCAGTTCCGCAGCCCCACGTCACCGTGAGCGCTCGGCACCGCGCCTTCATGCCCCCGCAGTTCCCAGAGCCCGGCACGGTACAGCGCCGCGACGGGATGGTCCGGACGCGGCCGCTCTCCCCGGGCCCCGTGCCGTTCCAGAAGAGAGCCGACGGCTGCTTCCGTCTCGCGCCAGGACACCAGCCGGCTCTCGCCACGCCGGGCGCGTCCGATGGCCCACAACAGCGTGATGGGCTGATACAGGGCCGGGTGCCCGGAGGAGCGGTTCACCTTCAACCGGCTGACGGCGGCGACTAGGCCGGCCGAGGCGGCAGCGGCTGACGTGGCATCAGCGAGTGCGGCGGGTGGGGCGGGTGCGGCATTTTGCGCCAACTCCGGCGCGGCCTGCCGCACGCCGCCCTCCTCGATGCTGTAGCCGAGGCTCTTCAGCAGCCTCACCGCATGCTCGGCGCCGCCCGAGAAGTCCTTCGCCGCCAGCGGCACCTGCCCCGGCAGAAAGCCGTGTGCGGCGCCGACGACGGCCTTCGAGTCGTACTGCCTGCCTTCGTGGGAGAGCAGGTAACGACGGGCAGGCCGAAAGCCGTACCGCTGAAGGAAGAGATCACGTCCCAGCCGATCGCACTCCTCGATCGCCTTCGCCACCTCGGAGCGGGTTATGTCACTCAGCGCCATGCCCGGAACAGTAGGGGGAGATAGCCTTCACCCGCAGAACATGGGTGCCACAAGCGCACCAGCTCGTAAGAGGGGCTAACGACGGAACCACACGACAGGTTCCGCTCAGGCCTCATTGCCCGGCGTGACCTGCCGTGATACACAGAGT
>JABFXD010000932.1 GCA_013361925.1 Streptomyces sp.
CGACCAGTGGGGCACCGCGAACCCGATGAACGAGCTGGTCGCCAAGGAGTCGTTCAACGACGTCGACCGCGGCTGCTTCGTCGCCCCACCGGTCTGAGCCGCCCCACGGTCTGATCCACCCCACGGTCTGATCCACCCCTCCCGACAGGACCCCCCTCCATGCGTTTCGCCACCTACGAGTTCCGCGGCCGGCGGCACGTGGCCGTCGTCGAGACGGACGGCACGCTGTACCCGCTGCCCGCCGTGCGCTCCCTGACCGACCTGCTCGCCGAGACGGGCGGTCTCGACCGGCTGCTCGACGCGGGCGCGGTGGCGCTCGACGTGCCGCCCGGCCCGCAGGTGTCCGAGGTGCGGCTGCTGCCGCCGCTCCAGCCGCCCACCGTGCGGGACTTCGTGACGTTCGAGGAGCATGTGGAGGGGGTGCGCCGGTCCATCGACGGGAACGCGGGGGTGCCGGAGCAGTGGTACGCGGCACCGACGTTCTACTTCACCAACCCCTATGCGGTGTACGGCCCTCACGACGACATCCCCGTGCCGCCCGGGTCGGCCGTCCTCGACTTCGAGCTCGAAGTCGCCGCCGTGATCGGCCGGGAGGGCCGCGACCTCGGCCCGGAGGAGGCTCGTGAGCACATCGTCGGCTACACGGTCTTCAACGACTGGTCCGCCCGTGACCTCCAGTCCGCCGAGATGAAGGTCAACCTCGGCCCGTGCAAGGGCAAGGACACCGCCACCACGCTCGGCCCGTACCTGGTCACCGCCGACGAGATGGAGCGGTACCGCGACCCGGACGGCTTCCTGCGCCTCGCCCTCACCGCCTCGGTCAACGGCGAGGTGATCGGCGAGGACCTGCTGTCCAACATGAGCTGGACCTTCGAGGAGATGGTCGCCTACGCCTCCCGCGGCACCTGGGTGCGCCCCGGTGACGTCCTCGGCTCGGGCACCTGCGGCAACGGCGGCTGTCTGGCCGAGCTGTGGGGCGTACGCGGCCGTCAGGACCCGCCGCCGCTGAAGCCGGGCGACACGGTCACCCTCGCCGTCGAGGGCGTCGGCACCGTCTCCAACACCGTCGTCGCGGGCGCCGCACCGGTCCCGCTCCCGACGGGCCGGCGGCGTGGCCGGGAGCGGCCGTGAAGCGGCTGCTGGGCAAGGTGGTCGTCGTCACCGGCGCCGCCCGTGGCCAGGGCGCGGCGGAGGCGGAGGCGCTCACCCGCGAGGGCGCCCGGGTCATCGCCACCGATGTGCGGGACGCCCCGGGCTGCCGCCGCCTCGACGTCACCAGCGAGCAGGAGTGGACCGAACTCGCCGCGGAACTCGGGGAGTCGTACGGCCAGGTGCACGGTCTGGTCAACAACGCGGGCGTCACCTGGCGCGCCCGCCTCGACGACGTACGCCCCGAGGACTTCGACCGGGTGCACGCCGTGAACGTCACCGGGCCGCTCCTCGGCATCCGGCGGCTCGCCCCGCTGATGCGGCCGGGCGCGTCGATCGTCAACGTCGGCTCCACCGCCGCCCTGACCGGCCACTACCCGGTGGCGTACACGGCGAGCAAGTGGGCGCTGCGCGGTCTGTCGAAGGCGTGCGCCCTGGAGCTCGGCCCGCGTGGCATCCGGGTCAACACGATCCATCCCGGGTTCATCGAGACCGAGATGACCGCGTCCGCCGCGCCCGTCTTCCGCGAGGCCAACGTCCGCGAGACGCCCCTCGGCCGCACCGGGACCGTCGGCGAGATCACCCCGCTCGTCGTGTTCCTCCTCTCCGACGAGGCGTCCTTCATCACCGGCGCCGAGATCCCGGTCGACGGCGGTCTCACCGCGCACGGCGGGGTCAAGTCGATATCCGACGCACTGAAGTAGCTGGAACGGAAGGGCTTCATGGACAAGGTCCGCGCGAGCGCCGCCGAGGCGGTCGCCGACATCCCCGACGGCGCGTCGCTGGCCGTCGGCGGCTTCGGCCTCAGCGGCATCCCCGACGTGCTCATCAGGGCCCTGCACGCCCAGGGCGCCGGTGGCCTGGAGGTCGTGTCGAACAACTGCGGGGTCGATGGCCTCGGCCTGGGCATCCTGCTGGCGGACGGCCGGATCGCCCGCGTCACCGGCAGTTATGTGGGCGAGAACAAGGAGTTCGCCCGGCAGTACCTGTCCGGCGAGCTGGAGGTGGAGCTGGTGCCACAGGGCACGTTGGCCGAGCGGCTGCGGGCCGGCGGAGCGGGCATCCCCGCCTTCTACACCCCGGCGGGCGTGGGCACTCAGGTCGCCAACGGCGGCCTGCCCTGGCGCTACGCCCCGGACGGCTCAGTGGCCATCACCTCTCCGCCGAAGGAGATCCGCACCTTCCGAGGCCGCCCGCACGTCCTGGAGCACGGCATCACCACCGACTTCGCCCTCGTACGGGCCTGGCGCGGCGACCGCCACGGCAACCTGGTGTTCCGCAAGGCCGCCGCGAACTTCAACCCGTTGGCGGCCATGGCGGGCGGGATCACCGTCGCCGAGGTCGAAGAGCTCCTGGAGCCAGGCGAGTTGAGCCCCGACGAGGTGCACGTCCCCGGCATCTTCGTCCAGCGGGTGGTGGAGTTGACGGCCGGTCAGGCCGACGACAAGCGCATCGAGAAGAGGACCGTACGAGCATGAGCTGGACCCGCGACCAGATGGCCGCCCGCGCCGCCGCCGAACTCACCGACGGCTCCTACGTCAACCTCGGCATCGGTCTGCCCACCCTGATCCCCGGCCATCTCCCGCCGGGCGTCCAGGTCGTCCTGCACTCCGAGAACGGCATCCTCGGCACCGGCCCCTACCCCACGGAGGCCGAGGTCGACCCGGATCTCATCAACGCGGGCAAGGAGACGGTCACCGTGCTGCCGGGTGCCGCGTTCTTCGACTCGGCCATGTCCTTCGGCATGATCCGCGGCGGCCACATCGACACCGCCGTGCTGGGGGCGATGCAGGTGTCGGAGAGGGGGGACCTGGCCAACTGGATGATCCCCGGGAAGATGGTCAAGGGCATGGGCGGGGCGATGGACCTGGTCCACGGTGCCCGCCGGGTCGTCGTCCTGATGGAACACACCGCCAAGGACGGCAGCCCCAAGATCGTCCGGGAGTGCGCGCTGCCGCTCACGGGCGAGCGCTGTGTGCATCGGATCATCACCGACCTGGGCGTCCTCGACGTCACGCCCGAGGGGCTCGTCCTCGTGGAGTGCGCGCCGGGCGTGAGCGCCGAGGACATCGCCCAGCGGACGGACGCGCCGCTCGCCCGGGCCGGCGCTCACGCCGCGGTGTAGCCCAACTGCCGTCTCATGAACGGGGTCATGAGGGTCTTCGCCTTGGCCAGGGTGGTGGTACGGCCGCCGAGGACCGCGCTCTCGCCGCCCGGCACCGGAAGCATGGTCACGCCGTCGGCCGGGCCGAAGGGCACGATGAGCGGGGTGCGGTGGACCGCGCGGTAGGCGCGGGGCTTCTTGCCGTGTCGGCCTGAACTGCGCAGGTAGGCACGGATGTTGTGGGCGGCGACCTCGGCCTGGGCGAGGGCCGCGGGGGTGACCTTGAGTTCGCCCACGTCGTTGACGTCGCCGACGGCGAACACGTCGGGGTGCCCCTCGACCTGGAGCATGGTGTCGACCTTGACGTGCCCGGTCCCGTTCAGCCAGGCGCCGTGTCCGGCCAGCCGCAGCCACAGCGTGTTGGGCGTGGTGCCGGTCGCCCAGAAGGAGGCGTCGGCCTCGATGACGGTGCCGCGGGCGTCGCGATAGGTGCCGAAGTCGTTGCCGGGGGACATGAAGGAGTCGAGGCGTACCTCGACGTCGTGCGCCTCCAGCCAGGCGCGGGCCTTCTGTCCGGCGCGGGCGCTGCCCGTGGAGTGCAGCAGCTCGGGGCCGGAGTGGGCGAGGGTGACCCGGGCGTCGGGGCGGGCCAGGCGTATCTCGGCGCCGAGTTCGACACCCGAGGGGCCGCCGCCGACGACGAGGACGTGCTGGGCGGTGGCGACCTTGCGCTGGTGCTCGCCGAACGACTTGGCGGCCTCCGCGGCGGTGGCGCCGGCGAAGCGCGCGGGTTCGGGGTAGTCGGCTCCGGTGGCGATGACCAGGACGTCGTACGGCAGGCGTTCCCCCGTGGCCAGTCGGACCTGGCGCCCGGCGGTGTCGATGCGGACCGCCTTGCCGGTGACCACCCGGCCGTGGGTGAGCAGGCGGTCGTACGGGATGAAGGGTGTCACCGTCCACTCCGGGCGCACTCCCGCCCGCAGCGAGGCGATGCGGTGGAAGAAGACCTCTTTGCGGTCGACGAGCGTGACCCGCGCCGTCGCGTCCAGTCGTTTCGCGAGGCGGACACCCGCGTAACCGCCGCCGATCACCACTACGTTGCCGTCGTGCACAACGGATCTCCTGTGCCTGGTGGGGGGAATGAGCGCGACAGTAACACTTGAAACCTCAAGCAATGGGCGGGCCGTGTGCGAGTCCCGTGAAGAGAGGCGAGACCGAAGCGCGCCGGACCCGTGCGGGGGCCGGCGCGCCGCGCGTTCCGTTCCGCTACTTCCGGCCGACGCCCCCGTAGAAGCCGATCGAGGCGGCGTCGGCCGGCGGCGGCCCGTCGGGGCGCCAGAACGGGACCTGGGTCAGTCCGGGTTCCAGGAGGTCGAAGCCGTCGAAGTAGCGCTCGACCTCGGCATGGCTGCGCAGGTTCATGCTGGCCGTCGCGTTCTTGTAGACGGCCTGTGCGTCGCTGCGCTCGAAGAGGTCACCCGTGGCGTGCGAAAGGACGAGGAAGCTCCCGTCGGGGAGGGCGTCACGCAGGGTGGAGACGATCTCCCCCGGCTTCTCCGCGTCGGTCACGAAGTGCAGGATCGCGACGAGGAGCAGGGCGACCGGCTCGTCGAAGTCGATGACCCGACGCACCTCGGGATGGTCCACGATGCTCCGCGGATCGCGCAGGTCGGCGAGGACGATGCTCGTCTCCCCCGTGCGGCTGAGCAGCGCGTCGGCATGCCGTTTCACGATCGGGTCGTTGTCGACGTAGGCCACCCGCACGTCGGCCGCCGCCTCGTGGGCGATCTCGTGCACGTTCGGCGAGGTGGGCAGCCCGGTGCCGACGTCGAGGATCTGCCGGACGCCCTCGCCGACGACGTGCCGGACGGCCCGCCGCAGGAAGTCCCGGTTGGCCCGCACGCTGACCCGCGCCTCGGGCGCGACGGCGACGAGCCGCTCCCCCGCCTCCTCGTCCACCTCGTAGTGGTCCTTGCCGCCCAGCAGATAGTCGTAGATCCGGGCGGGGTGCGGCCTGCTGGTGTCGATCTCCCCGACGATGCCGTCCTGCGTCACGTTCCACTCCCCTTGATGACCTGCGTGATCGACTGACGACAGTTTCACACATCAACTTCTGGGCGGGCAGACGGAGTTCGCCCGACCGGCCGCACCCGTCGCGACAGCGGCTCCGGACCGCCGGATTAATACCCCCAGGGGTATCTGTTACCTTGGGAGACAGATACCCCCGGGGGTAATTTCGTGAAGGAGGAACCTCGTGTTCTTTGTCGACACCCTGGAGACCGAAGGGCTGGGCAACCGCAGCTACCTGGCGGGCGGCGCCCGGACCGCGGTGGCCGTGGACCCGCCGCGTGACATCGACCGAGTCCTGGCCCAGGCGGCGCTCCGCGGCGTGCGGATCGTGGCCGTCGCCGAGACCCATGTGCACAACGACTACGTCACCGGCGGCCTGGAGCTGGCCCGGCTGACCGGCGCCCGCTATCTGGTGCCGGCCGGGGCGGAGGTGGCGTACACCCGGGTCCCGGTCGCCGACGGGGACGTGCAGCCGGTCGACGAGGACCTGACACTGCGGGCGGTGGCCACGCCCGGACACACCCCGCACCACACCTCGTACGTCCTCGCGGAGTCGGGGCACGCGGTGGCCGCCTTCACCGGCGGGTCGCTGCTGATCGGCGGCGTCGGCCGCCCCGACCTGGTCGAACCCCGGCTGACCGAGCGGCTGGCCCGGGCGCAGCACGCCTCCGTGCACCGACTCGCGGCGGAGCTGGCCGACGAGGTCACCGTCCTGCCCACGCACGGCTTCGGCAGCTTCTGCTCCTCCGCCGCCGCGGGCGGCACGGGCGGCACGGGCGGCACGATCGGCGGCGAGAAGACGTCCAACCCGGGCCTCCTCCAGGACGTGGACGCCTTCGTGAAGGAGCTGCTGGCCGGGCTCGACGACATACCCGCCTACTACGCCCACATGGGCCCGGCC
>JABFXD010000084.1 GCA_013361925.1 Streptomyces sp.
CCACGGCTCGTGCTCGTCGATCACCGAGGACTCCCCGAGGACCATCGGCGCGAGTCCGCCCGTGGCGATCACGGTCACGTCGTCCGGGTCCTCCGCCAGCTCCCTGGCCATCCGGTTGACGACGCCGTCGACCTGGCCGGCGAAGCCGTAGATGATGCCCGACTGCATCGCCTCGACCGTGTTCTTGCCGATCACGCTCCGCGGCCGGGCCACCTCGATCTTCCGCAGCTGCGCGCCCCGGACGCCGAGCGCCTCGACCGAGATCTCGATGCCGGGCGCGATGACCCCGCCGATGTACTCCCCGCGCGCGGAGACCGCGTCGAACGTCGTCGCCGTACCGAAGTCGACGACGATCGCGGGGCCGCCGTAGAGCTCGACCGCGGCGACCGCGTTGATGATGCGGTCCGCGCCGACCTCCTTGGGGTTGTCGGTCAGGATCGGCACGCCCGTCTTCACGCCGGGCTCGACCAGGACCGCCGGCACGTCGCCGTAGTAGCGCCGCGTGACCTCACGCAGCTCGTGCAGCACCGAGGGGACCGTCGCGCAGATGGCGATGCCGTCGATGCCGTCGCCCAGTTCGTCGCCGAGCAGCGGGTGCATGCCCATGAGGCCCTGGAGCAGCACCGCGAGCTCGTCGGCCGTGCGGCGGGCGTCCGTGGAGATGCGCCAGTGCTCGACGATCTCCTCGCCGTCGAACAGGCCGAGGACGGTGTGGGTGTTGCCTACGTCGATCGTGAGGAGCATCGCGACTACTCCGCCTCACGCAGGTCGAGACCGATGTCCAGGATCGGCGAGGAGTGGGTCAGGGCCCCTACGGCGAGGTAGTCGACGCCGGTCTCGGCGTACGCGCGCGCGTTGTCCAGCGTCAGCCGGCCCGAGGCCTCCAGGGCGGCCCGCCCGTGCACCAGCGCCACCGCCTCCTCGCACTCGCCCGGCGTGAAGTTGTCCAGAAGGATCAGATCCGCGCCCGCGTCCACGACCTCGCGCAGCTGGTGCAGGGTGTCGACCTCGACCTCGATCGGCACGTCCGGGAACGTCTCCCGTACGGCCTTGAAGGCCTGGGCGACGCCGCCGGCGGCGACCACGTGGTTGTCCTTGACCAGGGCGGCGTCGGACAGCGACATCCGGTGGTTCACGCCGCCGCCCGCGCGCACCGCGAACTTCTCCAGCGACCGCAGGCCCGGCGTCGTCTTCCGCGTGTCACGCACGCGTGCCTTCGTGCCGTCCAGCACGTCCGCCCACGCGCGCGTGGCGGTCGCGATGCCCGACAGCCGGCACAGCAGGTTCAGCGCGCTGCGTTCGGCGGTGAGCAGGTCACGCGTGCGCGTGGTGACCGACAGCAGCTTCTGCCCGGCCTCGACCCGGTCGCCGTCCTCGACATGCCGCTCGACCTCGAACTCGTCCTCGCAGACCACCGAGACGACGGCCTCGGCGACCCGCAGGCCGGCCACGACGCCCGCCTCGCGCGCGACGAAGTCGGCGGTGGCGACGGCGTCCTCGGGGATGGTCGCGACGGTCGTCACGTCCACCCCGTGGTCGAGGTCCTCCTGGATGGCCACGTTGGCGATGTCCTCGACCTCCACGGGGTCGAGCCCCGCGTCGGCCAGGAGCTGGGCGAGCGCGGGGTCCAGCCCGCACTCCAGGTACTCCTCGCCGCCGTCCGCGCCACAGGCACAGCCGTCGCCGCAACCGCCGGACGAGGCGAGGGGAAGGTCGTCGGTGCTCACTACTGTCACTGCTCCTGAAGGGGCCGGCGGGTCGGGGGGAAGTCTGCGGTATCCGTGGTGTGCACGGCGAGGGTGCGGTCCGGATTCAGCCGTACGACGATGTGGCGGCGCCATGCCGCGTCGTCGCGGTCGGGCTGGTCCTCGCGCCAGTGGCAGCCGCGGGTCTCCTCGCGCCGCTGGGCGGCGGTGACCAGGACGCGGGCCACGCACAGGAGGTTGGTGGCCTCCCAGGTGTCGACGCCGGGCTCGGCGGTCTTGCCGTTCTCGTCGAGGGCGTCACGGGCCTCGGCGTGCAGCCGCTGAAGCTGTTCGGCGGCCTGGTCGAGGGACGCGGCGGAGCGCAGGACGCCCGCGCCGCTCGTCATGATCCGCTGGATCGCGAAGCGGGCCTCGGGCGACTGAAGCGGGTGCGCGGGCTTCTCGGGGTGCTCGACCGGCTCGGGCACGCGCGCGTGGAGGCCGTTCGCCGCGTGGGCCGTCGTGATGTCCGCGGCGATGCGCTCGGCGTAGACGAGGCCCTCCAGGAGGGAGTTCGACGCGAGCCGGTTCGCGCCGTGCACGCCGGTGCAGGCGACCTCGCCGCACGCGTACAGGCCGGGAACGGTCGTACGGCCCTGGGAGTCGGTGCGCACGCCGCCGGAGGCGTAGTGGGCGGCCGGGGCGATCGGGATGGGCTCGGTGACCGGGTCGATGCCGTGGGCGCGGCAGGCGGCGAGGATCGTCGGGAAGCGGTGCTCCCACATGTCGGCGCCGAAGTGCCGGGCGTCGAGGTACATGTGCTCGGCGTCCTGGGCCAGCATGCGGCGCAGGATGCCCTTGGCGACGATGTCGCGGGGCGCGAGCTCGGCCAGTTCGTGCTGGCCGACCATGAAGCGCACGCCGTCGGCGTCGACCAGGTGGGCGCCCTCACCGCGTACGGCCTCGGAGACGAGGGGCTGCTGGCCCTCCGCGTCGGGGCCGAGGAAGAGCACGGTGGGGTGGAACTGGACGAACTCGAGGTCGGAGACCTCGGCGCCCGCGCGGAGCGCGAGGGCCACGCCGTCGCCGGTGGACACGGACGGGTTGGTGGTCGCGGAGAAGACCTGGCCCATGCCGCCGGTCGCGAGGACGACCGCGGGGGCGTGCACGGCGCCCACGCCGTCGTGCTGGCCCTCGCCCATGACATGCAGTGAGACGCCCGCCGTACGGCCGTCGGCGTCCGTGAGCAGGTCCAGGACGAGCGCGTTCTCGATGGTGCGCACGCCCCGCGCGCGGGCCGCCTCGACCAGGGCGCGGGAGATCTCCGCGCCGGTCGCGTCGCCGCCCGCGTGGGCGATGCGGCGCCGGTGGTGGCCGCCCTCGCGGGTGAGCTCCAGGCCGCCCTCTTCGGACTCGTCGAAGTGGGCGCCGGTCTCGATGAGGCGGCGTACGGCGTCGGGGCCCTCGGTGACGAGGATGCGGACGGCCTCCTCGTCGCACAGGCCCGCGCCCGCGACCAGGGTGTCGTCGAGGTGCTGCTCGGGGGTGTCGCCCTCGCCGAGGGCCGCGGCGATGCCGCCCTGTGCCCAGCGGGTGGAGCCGTCGTCGAGGCGGGCCTTGGTGACGACGACCGTCCTGAGGCCCGCGGCCTCGCAGCGCAGGGCCGCGGTGAGACCGGCGACGCCGGAGCCCACGACCACGACGTCCGCGTCGATCGACCACCCCGGTGCGGGCGCGTGCAGTCGTATGCCTGTCCTGGTCACGAGGCGGCTCCGAAGGTTCCGAAAGTGAGCGGAAGGTTGTCGATCAACCGGGTCGTCCCCACCCGGGCGGCGACGGCGAGGACGGCCTCGCCGGTGAAGTCGTCCTTGATCTCGCTGAAGTCGGAGGGGTCGACCAGCGCCAGATAGTCCAGCTCCAGGGGCGGCGTGAGGCGCGCGGCGTCGTCGAGGACGAGGCGGGCGGCGGAGCGCACGGCCGAGGGGGCACCCGGGATGGCCTTCGCGACGGCGTGCGCGTCGGCGGCCGCGCGGGACTCCCCTATGGCGCTCAGCGCCTCGGCACGCGCGTGCGTGGCGGGCACCTCACGCGCGCGGGCCCGCAGCGCCTCCTGCGCGGCATGCCGGTCGCGGCCCGCGAACAGGGCCTGGGAGAGCGCGAGCGCCGTGCGGCGCTCCTGGGGCGAGAGGAAGCGGTTGCGGCTGGACAGGGCCAGCCCGTCGTCCTCGCGCACGGTGGGTACGCCGACGATCTCGACGCCGAAGTTCAGGTCGCGCACCATGCGCCGGATGAGGGCGAGCTGCTGGGCGTCCTTCTGCCCGTACAGGGCGACGTCGGGCCGGGTGAGGTGCAGCAGTTTGGCGACGACCGTGAGCATGCCGTCGAAGTGGCCGGGGCGTGAGGAACCCTCCAGGCGCTCGCCCATGGGCCCCGCGCTGACGCGGACCTGGGGCTCGCCGCCGGGGTAGACCTCGTCCACGGAGGGCGCGAACACGGCGTCCGCGCCCGCCTGTTCGGCGATCTTGAGGTCGGCGTCGAGGGTGCGCGGGTAGCGGTCGAGGTCCTCGCCCTGGCCGAACTGGAGGGGGTTCACGAAGACGGTGACGACGACCTCGCCCTGCGGCCCCGCGATCTCGCGCGCGGTGCGGATCAGGGTGGCGTGCCCCTCGTGCAGGGCGCCCATGGTCATCACGACGGCGCGGCGACCGTCGCGTACGCGTGCGTGGAGCTCGTCGGCGGTGCGCAGCAGGGTGGTGGTCATCCGGCGTCTCCCTCGGTGCCGTCGGTGCCGTGAGGCCCGCTGGTTCCGTTGGTCCCGTTGGTTCCGTTGGTTCCGTTGGCGAGTACCCCGAGGAGGTCCTCGGCGAGCTCGGGCTTGAGCAGCCCGTGGGCGAGCGCCCGGTCGGCGGTCGCGCGGGCCATCGCGAGGTATCCGGCGACGGTCTGCGGGGAGTGCTTGCGCAGTTCGGCGACGTGCGCCGCGACCGTGCCGGCGTCCCCGCGCGCGACGGGGCCGGTCAGGGCCGCGTCGCCGGAGCGCAGGGCGTTGTCGAGGGCGGCGCCGAGGAGCGGGCCGAGCATCCGGTCGGGGGCCGTGACGCCCGCCTCGCGCAGCAGTTCCATGGACTGGGCGACCAGCGTGACCAGGTGGTTGGCGCCCAGCGCGAGCGCCGCGTGGTAGAGCGGCCGGTGTTCCTCGGCGATCCACTCGGGCTCGCCGCCCATCTCGATGACGAGGGCCTCGGCGGCCATCCGCAGCTCTTCGGGGGCGGTGACCCCGAAGGAGCAGCCGGCGAGCCGGTGGACGTCGACGGGGGTGCCGGTGAAGGTCATCGCGGGGTGCAGGGCCAGCGGCAGCGCGCCCGCGCGCAGGGCGGGGTCGAGGACCTTCGTGCCGTACCGCCCGGAGGTGTGCACCAGCAGCTGTCCCGGCCGCACGGCGCCGGTCTCGGCGAGGCCCTCCACGAGGCCGGGCAGGGTGTCGTCCGGAACGGTCAGCAGGACCAGGTCGGCGCGCTGGAGGACCTCGGCGGGCGGCACGAGCGGGACACCCGGGAGCAGTTCCGCGGCCCGCTTGCGGGAGGCGTCGGAGACTCCGGAGACGGCCACCGGGCGGTGCCCGGCGAGCTGGAGGGACGCGGCCAGCGCGGGCCCCACGCGTCCGGCGCCGACGACGCCGACGGTGAGGCGCGCGGGGCGGTCCCTGGGGTCTGGCTGTTGGCTTGTACTCACGCGACGGAGGCCTTCCCGTTCCAGTCCGCATCTGGGTACCGGACGATTTCTCGTCATGTTAACGCGATTGGTTCGAGGGGCGTCCGGTTGTCCACAGGCTGTGGGTTTCCCCACGCCGCGGGCGGACGGAAATGCGGATGCCCGCGGGACGGGCCGCGAGGGATGATCCGGGGCATGAACGATGCTGCGGAGCAGGTGGACGAGAAGTCGGCGGAGGAGCTGCTGCGGGAGCGGCGCCGCAACGCCGTACGGGCGGCGGGCCGGGTCCTGTGGCGCGGCGGGGTGAGCGGCACGATGCGGGAGCGGCTCGCGGCGCTGGCGGAGGCCGCCCCCGAGGTCCACGACGTGGACGAGCCCGGGGACATCTACGGCAACGGGGTCGTGACGGCCCTGGAGGAGCGGGTCGCGTCCCTGCTGGGCAAGGAGGCCGCGGCGTTCTTCCCGACGGGCACGATGGCCCAGCAGATAGCGCTGCGCTGCTGGGCGGCCCGTACCGGCAACCCCACGGTCGCCCTGCACCCACTGGCCCATCCCGAGGTCCACGAACGCCATGCCTTTACGCAGGTCAGCGGCTTGCGCCCGGTTCGTGTGACGAGTGAGCCCCGGCTGCCCACCGCCGACGAGGTGCGTGACTTCGACGAGCCCTTCGGCGCGCTGATGCTGGAACTGCCGCTACGGGACGCCGGATTCGTCCTGCCCAGCTGGGAGGAGCTGACCGAGGTCGTGGAGGCGGCGCGGGAGCGCGACGCGGTGGTGCACTTCGACGGCGCGCGCCTGTGGGAGACCACGGTCCACTTCGA
>JABFXD010000515.1 GCA_013361925.1 Streptomyces sp.
GCGCTCCTTGGCGATCTGCCGCAGGTCCTCTAGCTCACGATCACTGAACTCGACGTTGAGAGCTGGCATGCCCTTACGGTACCGCCGAGGTACTCGACCGTAAATACCCCCAGGTCAGAGCCATCCACCACGGGTACCGCGGGCCGCTCAGCGTGATGTCCGATTCCCGCCGGTGACGGGCCGCCCGGCGTCGCAGACTCGTAGACATGACGACTTACACGACCTTGGAGAGCCCGCTCGGCGAGCTGCTGCTCGTGAGCCGGGCGGGCATGCTCGCCTCGCTGTCGATGCCGGGCCAGCGCACCGCCCCCGCCGTGCGCCCCGACTGGCGCCGCGACGACGCGGCCTTCGCCGAGGCCGCCGCCCAGCTCGCCGCGTACTTCGCGGGCCGGCTCACCCGGTTCCAGCTGCCGTTCTCCGCCGCCGGCACGGAGTTCCAGCAGCGCTTGTGGCAGGCGGTGGACGCCGTCCCGTACGGCACCACGACCACGTACGGAGCGCTCGCCGCGCGGCTGGGTGTGGCGCGGGCCGACACCCCGGCCGTCGGCGCGGCCCTCGCCGCCAACCCCCTGCTGATCCTGCGGCCCTGCCATCGGGTGATCGGCGCCGACGGTTCGATGCGCGGGTACGCGGGCGGAGTGGAGCGCAAGGTACGGCTGCTCACGCACGAGGGCGCGCTTCAGCCGACGCTCGTCTGACGGGAGACCCCTCATGACCCTCACCCTCACGCAGGCCCGCCGCCGCGTCGCCGGCACGGACTGGGACGCCCTCGCCGCGGAGCTGGACGAGCACGGCAGCGCGCCCACGGGGCAGTTGCTGACGCCCGCCGAGTGCCGTGACCTGGCGACGCTGTACGAGAAGCCCGAGCTGTTCCGCACGACCGTCGACCTGGCCCGGCACCGTTTCGGGTCGGGCGAGTACCGCTACTTCACCCACGACCTGCCCGCCCCGGTGGCCGCCCTGCGCGCCGCGCTCTACCCGCGCCTCCTCCCGGTCGCCCGGGACTGGGCGGCCCGCCTCGGCCGCCCCGCACCCTGGCCCGACTCCCTCGCCGAGTGGCTGGAGCGCTGCCACGCGGCCGGGCAGGACCGGTCGGCGCAGATCCTGTTGCGCTACGGGGCGGGCGACTGGAACGCCCTGCACCGGGACGTCTTCGGCGAGCTGGTCTTCCCGCTCCAGGTCGTGGTCGGGCTCGACGAGTACGGCACGGACTACACGGGCGGTGAGTTCCTGATGGTGGAGCAGCGGCCCAGGGCCCAGTCCCGGGGCACCTCGACCGTGCTGCGGCAGGGCCACGGCCTGGTCTTCACCACCCGCGACCACCCGGTGCGCACCCGCCGCGGCTGGTCCGCCGGAGCGATGCGCCATGGCGTGAGCACCGTCCGCTGGGGCCGACGCCACGCCCTCGGCCTGGTCTTCCACGACGCGGTCTAGCCCTGCCCCGGACCCTCACCGTGAGGCACACGTCACATTTCCGCCCTCCGATGTCACGTTCCCGCCCCCGAGGACCCTCGCAGTAGTGAGCGCGCACCGGGGAGGCCACGCATGACCGAGATCCGTGATCCGGGGACCGACGAGGCGACGGACGTCTTCGTCGACCACCGTGAGCTGCTGTTCGGCATCGTCTACAACATGCTGGGCAGTGTCGCGGACACCGAGGACGTGGTCCAGGAGACCTGGCTGTCCTGGACGGCCCGGGCCCGGGCCGACGACTCGTCGCTGGCCGGGATCGCCAACCCCCGCGCGTACCTGGTCCGTATCGCCGTGAACCACGCCCTGGCCCGCCGTGCCGCGATCAGCAGGCGGCGCGAGACCTACGTCGGCCCCTGGCTGCCCGAGCCGCTGCTCACCGACGCCACCGCCGAGGACACGGCGTTGCGCGGCGAGTCGGTCTCGATGGCGATGCTGGTGGTCCTGGAGTCCCTGACGCCGCTGGAGCGCGCGGTGTTCGTGCTCAACGAGGTGTTCGGATATCCGCACACCGAGATCGCGGACATCCTCGACCGCACCGCGGCGGCCGTACGGCAGGTCGCGCACCGGGCCCGGGAGCACGTGCACGCGCGCCGGCCGCTGTACGACGCGCATCCGAGGGTGCGGCAGGAGGCGACCGAGCGGTTCGTGGAGGCCGCGCTCGGCGGGGACATCGGCGCGCTGATGGAGATCCTCGCGCCCGACGTGACGATCTGGACGGACGCCGGCGGCAACCGCAGGACGGCGGGGCTGCGTCCGGTGCGCGGCCGGGACAAGGTGGTCCGCTTCATCGACGGGTTCCGCTCCCGCGGCGCCGCCCTCGACCTGGAGCTGCGCTACGAGCAGGCCAACGGCGACCCGGCCGCGGTGCTGTTCGAGGGGGACTCGCCCTACGCGGTGATGGTCATGGACCTCACGCCGGAGGGCGACCGCGTGTCCGACGTGTACATCGTCACCAACCCCGACAAGCTCACGCACGTCCGACGGGAGGACCGGTGAGCAGCGGGACGGGGCATCGTGCCGGCGCCGAGGGAGCTGGGAGGGCTGTACGAACCAGCCCTTCCAGCTCCGCTCGTCGCCGTCCTTCCGTGAACCGCCGTTCTCCGCCTACGTCTGGTCCGCCACGAAGGAGGCCATCCGGCTCAGGGCGGAGTTCCAGTTGATGGTGTGCTCGTTGGTCGACCAGGACTGGATGTCGTCGATGTAGCAGAACTGGCCGACGCAGCCCTGGAGTTTGCTCTGTGCGTAGGGGTCCTGGATGCTCGAGTTCGGCCCGCCCGACAGGGTGCCCTTCGGCGGGTTCGGGAGGTTCGGGTCGAGCTGGTGGGCGTACCAACGGCTGTGCTGGTTGTGGGAGTTCACCTCGCCGTAGCCGGTGACGTACGACATGTTCAGGGCGTTGCGGCCGAAGAGGTAGTCGACGCTCTGGAGGGCGCCGTCCCGGTACTTGGTCGCGCCCGTGATGTCGTACGCGGTGGCGATGACGATGCCGTTGTGCAGGATCTGGTGGTTGGAGCCCCAGTCGTAGAGGTTGTCGGTGGGCGCGTACGGCATGCCGTACGGCTGCGACTTCAGCGTGGCGAGGTAGCGGTCGGCGCCCTTGACGACCGACTGGCGGACCTTGTCACGGCCGGGCAGCTTGTTGGGGACGGTCGCGAGGTCCAGGCGGGCCGCGGCACCCGTGCGGGCCCAGTCGTAGCCGAGCGGGCCGAAGATGTCGGCGGTGTGGACGGGCGAGTTGAGGACGTAGTCCGCGAACTGCTTCTCCCCCGTGGTGAGATACAGCTCGGCCGCCGCCCAGTAGAACTCGTCCGTGGCGTCGGTGTCGGGGTAGGCGCCGCCGCCGGTGCCGTCGTTGGGGTCGGCGTGCAGGGCGGGGTGCGCGAGGGCCGCGGTCCAGGCCGTACGGGCGGCGGCCAGGGTCTTCGCCGCGAACGCCTTGTCGTAGGGCTTGTAGAGGCGGGCCGCCTGCGCCGCGGTGGCCGCGAGGTTCAGGGTCGCCTCGGTGGTCGCGGGGTGCAGTTCACGCTTCTGCGGGTCCTCGCTGGGCAGCAGCGGGAGGCCGGTCCACGCCTCGTCGTGGATCTTGTGGTGGGCCATGCCGGCCAGCGGCTGTCCGGCGGGCACCTGCATCTTCAGCAGGAACTCCAGCTCCCAGCGGCTCTCGTCGAGGATGTCCGGCACCTTGTTGCCGCTCTCCGGGATCGCGAGGGTGCCGTCGCCGAGCTTCGCCGGCCGGCCGGTGCGGGCGTGCAGGGCACGCTCGTAGGTGCTCAGCAGCTCCCAGGTGGAGATGCCGCCGTTGACGACGTACTTGCCGTGGTCGCCGGCGTCGTACCAGCCGCCGGTGACGTCGAGCTTGTAGTCGCAGACGCCCGGCTGGCAGGGCACGGCGGAGTCACCCTGGTTGGGGGCCACGTCGACATGACCGGCGGCGCGGCCGTAGCCGGGCCGGAGATCGTCGCGGATCGCGATGCCGCTGCGCTGCGTGTAGTAGTACTTCAGGGAGTCCAGGCGCAGTTGCTCATAGGCGCCGGTGCCGATGTCGAACGGGCGGCTGGTCTCCCCGTCGGCGACCAGCGTGTAGCCGGTGCCGGCCTTCTTGTACGCCCCGAAGTCGATCGAGTGGACGTTCTGCGCGGAGGACGCGTCGACGCCGCGCGGCGTGGTCGAACCCTGCGCCACCACGGTCCCGGAGGCGTTCTTCAACTGCCAGGGCAGCTTGTCCGTCGCGTCCGTGACCAGCGTGGCGTTCTTCGGTCCCGACGGCAGATAGGCGACCTGGTTGACCCGCACCCGCGGCCCGGTGTCGGGCTCGTACACCTCCGGCGGCACCCCGCCGAGCAGGGACACGTCGTCCATGCAGAACTTCCAGGCGTCCGCACTGCCGCCGAGCTGGAAGCCGACCTGGGCCTGGGTGGCGTCGACGGGTGAGGTGAAGGTGTAGGAGTAACTGTTGCCGGAGACGCTGAGCTGCGGGCTGACCTCGAAGTAGGTGTCGTACGGGGCCACTTGGAGCCCCACGATGGCGCGCACGACATGCCCGTCGGGCACACCGTCCGCCGTGAAGGCGAACTTGTACGACTCCCCCTTGACCAGCGTGACGTCGTTCTGGCCGACGGCGGCGTCCCAGCGGTTGGTGGTGCCGCCCGGCACGTCCGCGCACAGCCGCCCGCCGGACAGGCCCGCGGTGACGTTGCTGGTCGCCCACCAGGGCTCGGTGGTGGTGTCGAAGGTGCCGTTCTTCAACTGCTCGACCTCGTCGGCCGCTGCCGGGGAGGTCGGCGCGGCGACAAGTACCGCACCCAGCAGGGCCGTCAGGGACAACAGGGTGGTACTGCGTCTTTTCACGTCCGGGGCTCCTAGGTGAGCTGCGGGCGGCGCTCATGATGGGAGCGCTCCCAAGTGGCGGTCGGTGCCATGCTTGTTGCAGGCATGACACCTCGTCAACGGTCCGGACGTGACTGATTGGCCCGATCCCGTCCGGACCGTACGCGACGGCGGGTCAGGCGGCCGGCACCGTCAGCTTGCTGATCCTCACCGCGCCTCGAACTTCACCGGGATGGCCGCTGGTCAGGAGCAGCCGCAGCCGGGATCCGCCGAGCGCGTCGAAGGTGACGACGGTCGGCGCGTCGGACTCGCCCGCCCACACCACAGCCGCGCCCTCCGCCTTCACCCAGCGTTTCCCGTCCCACGCCTCCACCTCCACGGACGCGGGCAGGCTGTGGGCCGCGCCCAGGGTGAACGAGACCTCCACCCGGTCGAAGGTCCGCGTCCGCCCGAAGTCGACGGAGACCCAGTCCTCGGCCCTGGCACCGTTGAACACCGGCAACAGCGCGGTCGCGGCCTTGCTGAAGGCGTTGGACCAGCCGGTCGCGGGGTCGCCGTCGAGCATCGCGGCCGGCAGGGTGTCGGTGCGCCCGGAGTAACTGGCGTCCGCGTAGGGGTAGTTCGGCGGTGCCGGGTAGTCGGGGTGGAAGTCGGCCGCCGGGGTGCTCGCGGCCCGGCGGGCGGGCGTGGAGTGCAGGGTCGCGGTGCCCGTGCGCAGGCCCTCCGCCCGTGCGGTCACCTTCAGCGCGCCCGGTTCGGTGCCCGCGCGCACGACCGCGAGGGCCTTGCCGCGGAACGCGGTGCGGGTGGCTGCCTGGTAGCGCTCGGCGCTCTCCTGGCGTCCGTTGTCCAGCCCGGCGAGGGAGCCGCCCTTCACCTCGAACGCGATCAGATCCTCGGCGTCGGGCACGACCACCCCACGCGCGTCGACGATCTCCGCGGTGACGAACACCAGTGAACGCCCGTCCGCGGCCACCGACTTGCGGTCGGCGGTCAGCCGCACTGCGTGCGCCGCGCCCGCGGTGCGCAGCACGTCGGTGGCGACGGTCTTCCCGCCCCGCCGGGCCACGGCCTTCAACTCACCAGGCCGGTAAGGGACCTGCCACGTCAGATGCAGCTTGCCGGCGCTGCCGTTGGGACTGGTGTAGCTGCCGGGGTAGGGGCCGTCGGTGAAGGTCTTGTCGTCGCCGGTCGCCTCGGTGGTCTCCAGGTAGTCGCGCCCGTCGACGGTCGTCTTCCTGTCGAACTTCCGTACACCCAGGGACTTTCCGTCGAGGAACAGCTCTACGGTGTCGACGTTGGAGTACGCCCACACCTCGACGGTGTCGCCCTCCTCGTGGTTCCAGGTCATCGGCAGCAGATGGACCATGGGTTCCTCGACCCACTGGCTCCGGAACAGGTGGTACATG
>JABFXD010000521.1 GCA_013361925.1 Streptomyces sp.
CCCGGCCGGCCGCCTCGTCGAACTCGCGCGGACGGCGCACGAGGCACGCGCCTTCGCCGAGGAGTCCGAGGCCGAACTGGCCGAGGCCCGGACCGTGCGGGCCGAGGCCGACGACGTCGCCGCCGAGGCCACGCAGGTGCGCGACGAGCGGCAGGAGGCCGCGCAGAAGGCGCGGCGGGCCGCCGACGCCCTCGCCGGGCTCGCCTTCCGGCTGCGGGAGCGGGCCGGCTGGCAGGTCAAACTCCGTGAACTGGCCGACGAGGCCACCGAGTCGGAGGCCCGCGCCCAGACCTGCCTGGAGCGGGCCCGCGCCGCCGACGAGGACCGGCGCGGCGCTCAGCGGGCCGCCGACGACGCCCGCCGCACCGCACGTGCGCTGCGCTCCGAGCGCTCCGAGATCGCGGGCGCCCCCGACGACGTACCGGACAGCGACCCGGACGCGCCGAAGACGTCCCTGCCCGCGCTCCGCGAGGCCTACCGCGCCGCCTCCCAGGTCTACGAGAAGGTCGGCGTCGGCGCCGATCTGCGCGCCGAGCAGGCGCGGGCGGAGAGCGACGAGAGCGCCGCCCTGGCCGAGCTGAACCGGCTGAGCAACAAGGTCCGCACGCGCGCCGAGCAGCTCCTCCAGTCGCCCGACGGCTCCGACGGGCCGTCCCGGCAGGCCGCCGCGGCCCGCGCCGAGGAGCTCGTGCAGCTCCTGGAGACGCGGATGTCCAGCGCGAGCGAGCAACTCGGCCGACTGCGCGGTGAGGCGGAGCGGCACGCGCCCGAGGACGGCGAGGCCCACACCGAGCTGGCGGAGGAACTCCAGCCACGCGACGCCGACCACGCGCAGGCGCTGCTGCGCACGGCCACCGCAGAACTCGCCTCCCGCACCGAGGCCTTGACGCAGGCCCGGGAGGCGCACACCGAGCTTCTCGACGCCCATCGCGCCGCCGAGGACGCCGCCGGCGGCTTCGACGAGATCGCCGCGATGCTCCGCGACCTGCTGCGCGAACACGTCTCGGAGGAGGAGCAGGACGAGGCCGAGGCCTACCCGGGAAGCACCGAGGAGGCCAGGCAGTCCGCCGCCGAGGCCCGCCGGTCGCTGCGCGGTTGCGCCGCCGACCTGTCCGCCGCGGAAGGTGCCGTGCGTGAGGCGAGCGATGTCCTCGTCCGGCACGCCAACTCCACGCGCTACGAGCAGGTCCGTACCCCCGCCCGCCAGCAGATCCGCGAGCTGCCCGCCTCCGCGCTGCCGGAGCACGCGCAGAAGTGGGCCGATGCCTTCGCTCCCCGACTCCGTGTCCTCACCGACGAGTTGGCGCAGCTGGAGCGGAACCGGGACTCCATCGTCGACCGGCTGAGGGGGCTGGTCGAGTCGGCGCTCGCGACCCTGCGGTCCGCTCAGCGGCTGTCCCGGCTGCCCGAGGGCCTCGGCGAGTGGTCCGGGCAGGAGTTCCTGCGGATCCGCTTCGAGGAACCCGACCAGGCGACGCTGACCGAGCGGCTCGGTGACGTCATCGACGAGGCGACGCGCGCGGCGGTGAAGAAGAACTCCGACCTGCGGCGCGACGGCATGTCCCTGCTGCTGCGGGGCGTCGGCGCGGCCCTTGAGCCCAAGGGCGTCGCCGTGGAGATCCTCAAGCCGGACGCGGTGCTGCGCGCCGAGCGGGTGCCGGTCGGGCAGATGGGCGACGTGTTCTCCGGCGGTCAGCTGCTCACCGCGGCCATCGCCCTGTACTGCACGATGGCCGCGCTGCGCTCCAACGACCGGGGCCGCGACAAGCACCGGCACGCGGGCACGCTGTTCCTCGACAACCCCATCGGGCGCGCCAACGCCACCTATCTGCTGGAGCTCCAGCGGGCCGTCTCCCGCGCCCTCGGTGTCCAACTCCTGTACACCACGGGCCTGTTCGACACGACGGCCCTCGCAGAGTTCCCGCTGGTCATCCGCTTGCGCAACGACGCCGACCTCCGGGCCGGGCTGAAGTACATCAGCGTGGAGGAACACCTCCGTCCGGGGCTTCCGCAGCAGGCGGAGGGCGAGGAGTCGGTGCACAGCGAGATCACGGCGACGCGCATGTTCAAGCGACCGGCGCCAAGCGCGTCGTAGCGGCACGGCGGGCGGTGTGAGAGCAGGCCCGCCGCCCCCACCTGGGCGCACGGCTGGGAGGGCTGCCTCGCCGCCCCGACCCGCGCTCAGGGGTGTGAGAGCTGCCCCGCCCCGCCCCGGCGGCGTATCCGCGCCTGTGCGCGCTCGGTCGCCCTGGTCTGTCGCCGTGTCTTGCGGCGCTCACGCCGCAGGGCACGCGCGGTGCTGCTGGGCGCCGACACCACGCCGTTGCGTTGGTTCCAGACCTGGCGGGTCACCCAGACGTCGAGGGCACCCCACGTCGCCACGACGGTGCTCGCCACGCTGCTGAGGACCATCGGGAACGCCAGCCACGATCCGGCCAGCGTGCACAGGAAGGCCACCATCGCCTGGACCAGGGTCACGGCGATGAGCAGCACCGCCCGCACCGCCGCCGTACGCACCGGGTCGGGCATCCGGCGCCGCGGCGCCTGCTCCTCGATCCACAACGGCCGGTAATACGACTCTTCCCGCTCCGCGGTGCGTTCCTCGCGTCCGCCCCCGCCGCCGGGAGCCGGAATGTCGCGATCCAGTGCCTCGGGGCTCCGCCGCGCCGTCAGGTGCGCCGCAGTGGCGTCCGTAGGCGCCTCGTGCCGCTCCGCCGTGCCCATCAAGGTGTCACTCCCCACCGCCAGCAGACCGCTCGCCCGTGCTCGAACACACGGCTCCCCAGTGGCTGCCCGGCTTGCGCTGTTTTACGCCGCCCGGTTGCGGGATGCGGCTCGTGTGGCCGATTCCGCCCCCATCTCCCGAAGAGAAGGACGAACAACACGCCCCGAAGATTCCCAGGAAACGAAAAATTCTGGCCAACTGCCCACCTGTGCCGGTCGGATCCGGACAGGACGTTGCCCTGCAAATGCGGGAGGCAATCTCCCGCAATGCCCGGACAACTCCCCATCTCGCGCCACCGGTGCGGAAGTTCGGCCTCCGGAAGGGTCTTCGAGTTAACTGTGCGTCGGTAGTAGGCTCGCGGCGTTTGTTGACGCACATGTGTACCCCCGGCCGGCGGGGGTCCAGCTGGGGGAGGCCATGCGCTTTCGCGGGAAGTCGATCCGCCGGAAGATCGTGGCGCTGCTTCTCGTGCCGCTGGTGTCCCTGGCCGCGGTCTGGGGCTTCGCCACGGTACTCACGGGGCGGGCGGTCACCCAGCTCTTCCAGGTGTCGACGGCCGTGGAGGAGATCGGGTACCCCACCGAGGACACCGTCCGCATCCTCCAGCAGGAACGGCGCCAGACACTCGTCTACCTGGCCGACCCGAGGGCGTCGGACGCGCTCTCCGCGCTCCGCAGCGCCCGCGGCGACACCGACGAGGCCATCGCCAAGCTCCGCAAGAGCGCGCGGGACCCCGACGTCCGCGACGGACTGGACGCGGACGACGACGAGCGTCTCACCGGCGTACTGGACGCCTTCGACAGCGTCGACTCCCTGCGCCGCAGCGTCCAGGAGGGAACGGTCACCCGCTCCCAGGCCCTCGGCCGCTACAACCGCCTCGTGGACCCCTGCTACGCCCTGCTGGCCTCCCTCGACGGCATCGACAACGTGGAGATGGACAAGCAGGCCCGCGCCCTCGTCAACATCACCCGGGCCCGCGAACTCCTCTCCCGCGAGGACGCCCTCCTCGGTTCCTCCCTCGTGGTCGGCAAGCTCACCCGCGACGAGATCCAGGAGGTCGCCGACCTCATCGCGCAGCGCAACCTGATGTACGACATCAGCCTGCCGGTGCTGCCCGCGAACGAGCGCGAGCGGTACGACAGGTTCTGGAAGAACGCCTCCACCGCGTCCCTGCGCTCCGTCGAACGGACCGTCATCACCTCCGAACCCGGCACTCCCCGCACCCTCACGGCCAAGGGCTGGGACGCGGCCGCGGGTGGCGTGCTCGAAGGGCTCGCGACCCTCAACGACCAGGCGGGCGACCGCTATCAGGACCGGGTCCAGCCGATCGCGGTGAGCGTCATCGTCAAGGCGGCCGTGGTCGGCGTCCTCGGCCTGCTCGCCCTGCTCTTCTCGATCTTCCTCTCGGTGCGCGTCGGCCGCGCCCTCATCCGCGACCTGCGTCAACTGCGCCTGGAGGCCCACGAGGCGTCCGGAGTGCGGCTGCCCAGCGTCATGCGCCGCCTCTCGGCCGGTGAACAGGTCGACGTGGAGACCGAGGTCCCGCGCCTGGAGTACGACAGGAACGAGATCGGCGACGTCGGCCAGGCCCTCAACACCCTCCAGCGCGCGGCCGTCGAGGCCGCCGTCAAACAGGCCGAACTGCGCGCCGGTGTCGCCGAGGTCTTCGTGAACCTCGCCCGCCGCAGCCAGGTGCTCCTGCACAAGCAGCTCACGCTGCTCGACACCATGGAGCGCCGCACCGAGGACACCGACGAACTCGCCGACCTGTTCCGCCTCGACCACCTCACCACCCGTATGCGCCGGCACGCCGAGGGCCTGGTGATCCTCTCCGGCGCCGCCCCCTCCCGGCAGTGGCGCAAGCCCGTCCAGCTCATGGACGTCGTACGGGCCGCCGTCGCCGAGGTCGAGGACTACGAGCGCATCGAGGTCCGTCGCCTGCCCAGGGTCGCCGTCACCGGCCCGGCCGTCGCGGACCTCACGCACCTCGTCGCCGAACTCCTGGAGAACGCCACGGTGTTCTCCCCGCCGCACACCGCCGTCCAGGTCCTGGGCGAGCGGGTGGCCAACGGCTTCACCCTGGAGATCCACGACCGCGGTCTCGGTATGGCGGCGGACGCCCTGCTGGACGCCAACCTCCGGCTCGCCGAGACTCCGGAGTTCGAGCTGTCCGACACCGACCGGCTCGGCCTGTTCGTGGTCAGCCGGCTCGCCCAGCGGCAGAACGTCCGTGTCTCCCTGCAGCCTTCGCCGTACGGAGGCACGACGGCCGTCGTGTTCATCCCCAACACCCTGCTCACGGACGACGTCCCGGACACCAACGGCATCGGCTTCCGCCTCGACCGGCCCCGGCCCTCCAAGGAGGCCGAGCTGGAGGAGGCCCGCCGGGCGGAACTCGCCCACGTGCCCGCGCAGTTGCCCGGGCTTCCCGCGGCGCTTCTGGACGGCCCCGTGGAACTGGAGGCCCCGGTCGACCTGGACGCCATCGACGACTTCCCGGGCGCCCTCGACGACGAGGACAGCGAACGCGGCGGCCTGTTCCGCCCCCGTCGCGGTCTCGTCCGCGCCGATGACACCTCGCCCTCGGCCGACGCGTCCCGCGAGAACTCCGGTACCGGCACCGCGGGGCGTGGCGCCGACGCCGTCGACGACCTGAACGCTCCGGTGCCGCTGCCCCAGCGCCGCACGCCCAAGCTGGTCAGCTCGCACGGCCGCCCGGTGACCGAGCAGCCCTCCCGACGCCAGGAGCCGGACGAGGAGCCCGTACGAGGATCGAACCGGTCCTTCTCGGCCACCCCGCCCCCGCTGCCCGCCCGCAGACGCGCCACGGGCCCGCAGCGCCGCACCACCGGCGTCGCCGACCACCCCGACGAACACCGCACCGAGACCCCGGCACCGCTGGGGCGCGCAGCCGACCCGTCGGCATCGGCCGGCCGCGGCTTCGAGACGCCGACCTCCACGGACGGCCTCGACGCGCCCACCTCCATGGACCGTCTCGACGTGCCGGCATCCATGGGCCGCTTTGACCCGCAGCGCGCCGACGCGCCCATATCCAGCCCCGACACGACGCCAGGCTCCCCGTCACTGCCCCGGCGCACCCGGCGCGCCGAGATCGCTGCCAGTGGCGGCTCGGGCGACGCCGCGCGCTCCAGCGGCGGCTCCGAGGCCGCCCACCCCACCGCGGACCCTGGAACCCCGCACCTGGACGGCACCGCCCCCGGGTCCGGGATCACCGGCGGCAGCGGCCCGCGGCCCCTCGGCAGCCTCGGGCCCCGGCAGGACGCGCCCGGCACGGCCCCGCTGCCCCGGAGGGTCCGGCAGGCCAACCTGGCGCCGCAGCTCAAGCAGAGCCCCGAGCGCCGTCCCGACCGGGAAGCCGGGTTCGAGGAGCGGGATGCCGACCAAGTACGCAACCGCATGGCGTCGCTCCAGCGCGGCTGGCAGCGCGGCCGTGAGGAGAACGCCGCGGGCGAGGACGCCCAC
>JABFXD010000343.1 GCA_013361925.1 Streptomyces sp.
GTACTACTACGCCTTCCTGCCGATGCTGCTGGGCATCGCCTTCCTCGCCGCGGGCGTGAAGAAGACCCTGGGCCACCTCACCGAACACCTCCACGCCGGCCCGGCGTTGGCCCTCGCGGGCGGGGTCGCGCTCTTCCTCGCCGGAGACGTCGCCTTCCGCGCGGCCCTGCGCCTGCACCCCGTGCGCTTCCGCGCGACAGCCGCACCGGTGGCCCTGGCGACCGCCCTCCTGGGCACACACACCACGGCCGCCACCGAACTCGTCGCCCTGGTAGCGGTGTTGGTGACCATGCTGGCCGTGGAAGCACGCTGGTGCGGACGAGGCACGGAGCCCCGGGACTTGGCGCACGCATGAGGCGACGACCGGGTTGAGGCGTAGCCCCAGGCCGACCCGAAGGCCTTGGCGCGGGTCAGACGAAGTACCCGCGCCAAGAACCAAGGCACGGCACACACGCGAGCCGTACCCGCGCCGACGCCCAGGCCTCAACACGCACCCGGCCCGAAATCCCCCACCAACACCCAGGACTTGCTTGCGCGAAGGACGCGACGACCCACCCCACCACTCAAGACTCGCCGCACACGCCACCCAAAGACCCGCCCCACACCAAAGGCCGGGCGCACATGAGATGGCAACCCGCGCCCAGGCCCAAGACCCGCCACGCACCCGACCCGAAACGCCACCGACGACCAGGACTTGGTACGCGCGAGACGCGACGACCCGCCCCACCACTCAAGCCCGCCTCGTCGCTCAGGACTTGGTCCGCGCGTGGTACGAACGCCTCGTGTGCTCCGTGTGTTCTCGCATGAGGCGGGTTGCCAGTGTCTCGTCGTGGGCCTCGATCGCCGCGATCAGGTCGCCGTGCTCGATCCAGGACTGGCGTCCACGCTGCCGGGCCACCGGCGTGTAGTACCAGCGGACCCGCCGGTCGACCTGGGCGGCCAGCTCCGCGAGGACCGCGTTGCCGGCCAGCCTCATGACCGTGGCGTGGAAACGGGCGTTGAGGACGACGGCGGCGTCCACGTCGTCCGCGGCGACAGCCGCCAGGCCCTCCTCCAGGATCTCCCGCAGGGCGGTGAGTCCGGCGCCGTCCGCGTGCACCGCGGCGAGCCGGGCCGCCTCGGCCTCCAGCAGCGTGCGCACGGTGAGGAGCTGATCGGCCTCCTCCTCCGTGGGCTCATGCACGAACGCACCCTGCGCGGGCCGCAGATCCACCCACCCCTCGGTGCTCAACCGCTGCAACGCCTCCCGCACCGGCTGACGCGAGACACCCAGATGCCCGGCAAGCTCACTCTCGACCAGATGCTGACCAGGCTGCAACGCACGCGTCGTGATGAGTTCGAGAAGCGCCTCGTACACACGGTCACGCAACGGGCCGGGGCGTTCGAGCTTGGGCACCGCACCCTGCGGCAGGCCAGTCGTCGACAACATGGTCCGTCCCCCTCCGGTCAGCGCGGGTGGTCGCAGCCGAAAGCCAGTATGAATTGGCTTTCGTCTACAGTCTACGGCCCACACCCCCACCACGGGCCCCTTACGGGCACCGCACGACCTGCCCCGCGTACGACAGGTTCCCACCGAACCCGAACAGCAGCACCGGATCCCCGGAGG
Source organism: Streptomyces sp. (assembly GCA_013361925.1). Lineage (GTDB taxonomy): Bacteria > Actinomycetota > Actinomycetes > Streptomycetales > Streptomycetaceae > Streptomyces. The sequence continues at coordinate 1,607 of JABFXD010000343.1, forward strand.
ACAGCGCCCCCTGCTCCACCAGCTTGGAGAAGGCGAGCGGAATACTGGCCGCCGACGTGTTGCCGGACTCGGCGACATCACGGGCCACGACCGCGTTGACGGCGCCGATCTTCTGGGCGAGAGGCTCGATGATCCGCAGGTTGGCCTGGTGCAGCACGACCCCGGCGAGGTCCTCGGGCACGAGCCCCGCCTTCTCGCAGGCCTTGCGGGCGATGGGCGGCAGCTGGGTGGTCGCCCACCGGTACACGCTCTGCCCCTCCTGGGCGAACCGCGCGGGCTGCCCCTCGATCCGCACCGCGTGCCCCATCTCGGGCACCGACCCCCACAGCACCGGCCCGATACCGGCCTCCTCGCCCGGTCCGCAGGCCTCGACGACCGCGGCCCCCGCCCCGTCCCCGACGAGCACACAGGTGGTGCGGTCGGTCCAGTCGGTGACCTCGGACATCTTGTCGGCGCCGATGACGAGCGCCCGGGCCGAGGCCCCGGCCCGCACGGCGTGGTCGGCGGTGGCGAGCGCGTGCGTGAAACCCGCGCACACCACGTTGACGTCCATCGCGGCCGGCGAGGGAATGCCGAGCCGGGCGGCGACCCGGGCGGCCATGTTCGGGGACCGGTCGACCGCGGTCGACGTGGCCACCAGGACCAGGTCGATGTCGCCGGGGACGAGACCGGCCGCGGCCAGCGCCTTGGCGGCGGCGTGCGCGGCCAGCTCGTCGACGGGCTCGTCGGGCCCGGCGATGTGCCGCGTACGGATGCCCACCCGGCTCCTGATCCACTCGTCACTGGTGTCCACCATGCCCGCCAGGTCCTCGTTGGTGAGTACCTTGGCGGGCTGGTAGTGGCCGACGGCGGCGATACGCGAGCCGTTCATGTGGAGGGTCCCCCTCGTAGCCTTGGGTAGCGGGATCCACCAGTCTGATCAGTGACTCACGGGTACGACGTCAGGTAAGGCGACAGGAAACAGGCGCCGGGGTTGTCGGCTTCTGTCAGGCCCTCGGGCGCCCGACCACCTGACGGTCGGACGCCCGGACACCTACCGAACAGTCACCCGGTGAACAGCTGAGTCGCCTTCTGTACGAGTTCGTACACCCCGTAGGCGAGCGGTACCCCCACCCACAGCCAGGCGAAGGCGATCAGCGGCCGCCGGTCAGGCGGACTCTGCGGACTGCTGTCGTTCTGCGACATCGGCGGCCTCCCTCGGTGCGGGGATGTGGTGACGGGAGTGGACGGGACGGACCAGCTCGTTGGCGACGAACCCGACCGCCAGCAGCCCGATCATGATGAACAGGGACAGGGTGTAGAGGGAGGAACCGCTCTTGCCGGCCTCCTCCTGCCGGTCGGCGATCCAGTTCACGATCAGCGGCCCGAGGACACCGGCCGTGGACCAGGCGGTGAGCAGCCGCCCGTGGATGGCGCCGACCTGGTAGGTCCCGAACAGGTCCTTCAGATAGGCGGGGATCGTCGCGAAGCCGCCGCCGTAGAAGGAGAGGATCACCAGCGCGCACAGGATGAACAGCGGCTTGGACGAGTCGCCGACCAGCGCGATGAGCAGGTACATCACGGCACCCGCGCCCAGATAGAGGCGGTAGATGTTCTTGCGGCCGATCAGGTCCGAGGTGGACGACCAGCCGATCCGGCCCGCCATGTTGGCCGCCGACAGCAGCGCGACGAAACCGGCCGCCGCGGACACTGACACCGTTGTCGAGGTGTTCTTGAAGAAGTCCGTGATCATCGGGGCGGCCTTCTCCAGGATGCCGATGCCCGCGGTCACGTTCATGCAGAGCACGACCCACAGACACCAGAACTGCGGAGTGCGCACCGCGCTGCGCGCGGAGACCTGCGGCCCCGAGGTGATGCTCGGCGCGCCCTCCACCGGCCTCTCGGTACGCGGCACCCGCACGAGCAGCACGCCGAGCGTCATGAAGACGGCGTACGACAGCCCGTGCACCAGGAACGCCAGCGCGATCCCGGAGCTGTCGGAGCCGAACGACTCCAGCATCTGCGCCGACCACGGCGAGGCGATCAGCGCACCGCCGCCGAAGCCCATGATGGCGATGCCGGTGGCCATGCCGGGCCGATCCGGGAACCACTTGATCAGAGTGGAGACCGGCGAGATGTAGCCGATGCCAAGACCTATGCCGCCGACGAAGCCGTAGCCGAGGACGATCAGCCAGTACTGCTCGGTGGCCGCGCCCAGCGCGGAGAGCAGGAAGCCGGACGAGAAGCAGATGAGGGCGACGGTCATGGCCCAGCGGGGCCCGTTGCGCTCGACGAGCGTGCCGCCGAAGGCGGCGGACAGGCCGAGCATGACGATGCCGAGCTGGAAGGGCAACGCGCTCTGGGTGCCGCTCAGACCGAGCGCGGACTCCAGGGGCGGCTTGAACACGGACCAGGCGTAGGCCTGGCCGATGGAGAGGTGGACCGAGAGGGCGGCGGGGGGAACGAGCCAGCGGCTCCAGCCGGCCGGTGCGACAGGGGGACTCATGATCCCGGACAGTAGGGAGCTGCGCGGGAGTTGAGAAGGCGGCACGTCGACCGTATGCGATGAGCGGTACGCGGGGCGCGCCGAACGGTCGGACCACCCGGTTTCCCGACCTCCACGGAACCGCACAGGTGCGTCCCGACCCTTGCCGCCTCACCTCACATACTGTAGACAATATGTCGTCGACATAGTTCGACGGTTCCGCGGTACACCCTCGACCGAACGGAGCTCCCACCCCATGAAAGTCGCAGTCCTCGGCGCCGGAGCCATCGGCGCCTACGTCGGCGCCGCCCTGCACCGCGCAGGAGCCGACGTCCACCTCATCGCCCGTGGACCGCACCTCGCGGCCATGAGGCAAAACGGCGTCCAGGTCCTCTCCCCCCGCGGCGACTTCACCGCCCACACCCACGCCACCGACGACCCGGCCGACATCGGCCCCGTCGACTACGTCCTCCTCGGCCTCAAGGCCACCTCGTACGCGGCGTGCGGGCCGCTCATCGAACCCCTCCTCCACGACAACACAGCCGTGATCGCCGCCCAGAACGGCATCCCCTGGTGGTACTTCCATCAGCACGGCGGCCCCCACAACGGCCGGCAGCTGGAGAGTGTGGACCCCGGCGGGGCGGTCAGTGCGGTGCTCGCCCCCCAACGCGCCATCGGCTGCGTCGTCTACGCCGCCACCGAACTCGAAGCCCCCGGCGTCGTCCGCCACCTCGAAGGCACCCGCTTCTCCATCGGCGAACCCGACCGCAGCACCTCAGCCAGATGCCTCACCTTCAGCGAAGCCATGCAAGCCGGCGGCCTGAAATGCCCCGTCGAACCCGACCTGCGCAACGACATCTGGCTCAAACTCCTCGGCAACATCTCCTTCAACCCCATCAGCGCCCTCGCCCGCGCCACCATGCGCCAAATGTGCCACCACACCGGCACCCGCACCGTCATCGAAGCCATGATGACCGAGACCCTCACCGTCGCCCACGCACTCCACTGCCACCCCGACATCACCATCGAACGCCGCCTCGCCGGCGCCGAAAAAGTCGGCGACCACCGCACCTCCACCCTCCAGGACCTCGAAGCCGGCAAACCCCTCGAACTCGACGTCCTCCTCACCGCCGTCATCGAACTCGCCACCCTCACCCACACCCCCGTCCCCACCCTCACCACCATCCACGCCCTCAGCGACCTCCTCGCCCACCAGACCGCCGCATGAACCGCGGCACCCGAGGAGGCAACCCCAGGCTCACGCACCCGCTCGTGCGGGACGGGCGCGACGAGCCTTTGCGCAGGGCGAGTTGGGACCAGGCACTGGACCGGGCCGCAGAGGGACTCCGGCGCGGTCGCGGGGCGTTCGGGATGCTCGCCTGTGCCCGTGCGACCAACGAGACGAACTATCTGGCGCAGAAGTTCGCCCGGGTCGTGATGGGCACCAACAACGTCGACTCCGTCGACCGCAGGAGCCACGCGGCGAGCGTCGCGGGCCTGGCGGCGGTGTTCGGGTCGGGTGGCGGTACGTCGTCGTACGGCGAGATCGAGGACACCGATGTCGTGGTGATGTGGGGTTCCAACGCCCGGGTCGCGCACCCGGTGTTCTTCCAGCACGTACTGAAGGGCGTTCACCGCGGCGCCCGGCTGTACGCGGTCGACCCACGGCGGACGTCCACGGCGGAGTGGGCGGAGGGCTGGCTCGGGCTCAACGTCGGTACCGACATCGCGCTGGCGCACGCGATCGGGCGGGAGATCATCCAGGCGGGGCTGGTCAACGAGGCGTTCGTCGAGCGGGCGACGAGCGGTTTCGAGGAGTACCGGGCGCTGGTCGAACCGTGGACGCTGTCGCTCGCGCAGAAGGTGACCGGCGTACCGGCCCCGGCCATACGGGAGTTGGCGCACGCGTACGCCAGGGCGGAGCGTGCCCAGATCTGCTGGACCCTGGGCGTCACCGCTCACCACAACGGCACGGACACCGTACGGGCGTTGATCGACCTCGCGTTGCTGACCGGCCATGTGGGCCGCGAGGGCTCGGGACTTCAGCCGCTGTGCGGGCGGAACAACGTCCAGGGCGCCGTCGACATGGGTGCCGTGCCGCACCGGCTGCCCGGCTTCCAGGACGTCCTCGA
>JABFXD010001075.1 GCA_013361925.1 Streptomyces sp.
CCTCCTGGACGACTACCCGTCGACGGAGCCGGTGCAGCTGGGCACGCTGGTGAAGTTCCCGGACGGCTGGGAGGCGAACCACGCGGTACTGGCACACCTGGCGGAGCACCGAGTGACCTGGCGGCCCTGACTCTCGACGCGAGCATCAGGTCGCCCGGCGACCCTGACCTGTGGGATTCCCCCGTCCTTACGGGGCCCTTGCGCGGGCGCGCGACAATGGACGATGGTCCGCTGCCTACGGAGGTGGCATCAGCGACGTACGAGGAGGAGAAGACATGGCGGAGCCCACGCCGCGTCGGAACGAACCGCGGCTACGCCCCGCGCCCCTGCTCTTCGAGCCCGCGCAGGCGGCCGGCGACCCGGAGCACTTCTTCGACCTGGAGTCCATCGACGACCCCAGGGAGCTGCTGGCCCGGGCGACGGAGCTGACGCAGGCCTTCCGCGCGGCGACGGACCGTGCCGTGGAGTTCCAGGCGATGGCGGCGGCCCAGCTGGCCGACCCCCGGCGGTTCGACCGGCTGACGCCGGCGGACATCGCGGAGCGGGCCGAGTGGACCGAGGACTATGCCAAGAAGATGGTCGAGTTCGGGCGGGACCTGATGCGCGGGACGGCCGAGGGCGCGGCGGAGAAGGGACTCGCCGACCCGGCGTAGCGGCCGGGGCTCGTCAGCGGGGTTTGTCAGCGGGTTCATCCGTTCAGTTCTGGCATATGCCAGGCGGGCAAGATACCCCTCCTCACCCCCTCCCGTCCCGGTTTTCGGCAACTCTCGGAAACGGAACGCTCACTCCCGGTACACCTGGATGCATGAGCGACACACGCACCGAGCCGTTCTCCGACCGCTCCGACGTCTGCGGGGTCACTGCGGACGGTGCCTCCTGGCTCGCCTCCGCAGGAACGTATCCGCGCAGCACGCTCGCTCTTTGGGAGGACCGTCCGGACGCCCCGGTGGTCCTGCCGTGCGGCGCCGCGTTCGACATCGTGAACGCGCCCGGCATCTTCGGCCGCCGGATGCTCGACCGCTTATGGGACGACGGGCCCGGCTCGGGGCCGGTCGCGGTGTTCCGGGGCCGCATGCTCCTGTTCGCCGCGCCGGGCACCGCGCATCGGTTGACCTCGCTGTTGCAGTGGGAGGAGTGCGGTCGCACGGGCGCGATCCCGCCGCTGCTGTGCCACGGCAACGGCGACGCGGTGACCCTCCCGGCACCCCTGCCGACACGCGCGACACCGACCCCGTTCGACAGCCGCTGGCTGGTCGCCCCGGACACCCGTCACCCCTGGCTGCCGGGCCCCGAGATCCTGCTCTGGGCGGCCGTACGAGCGGCCCGCGCGGCGGTGCGGATATCGATTTTTCCTCCCGCCGATCAGGATGCTAAGGTCTACGACGTCAGCAGGCGCCGCTAGCTCAGTTGGTTAGAGCAGCTGACTCTTAATCAGCGGGTCCGGGGTTCGAGTCCCTGGCGGCGCACAGACAACGAAGGCCTCTCGCAAACGCGGGAGGCCTTCGCATTTACCGTCACCGCAGGGGCGGCTGGGGGTCTGGGGGTTACCCCCCAGAAGGATGCAGCATCAGCGGGTCCGGGGTTCGAGTCCCTGGCGGCGCACAGACGAACAAGAAGCCCCTCGCGGAAGCGAGGGGCTTCTTGTGTGGCAGCCTCCGCCCGCTACGGCGTGATCTTCACCGTCCAGGCCCCGGAGGCCGTCCGGCCCTCCACCTTCACCTTCACCCGTACGTCGTCCCCCGGCACCGTGAAGCTCTCACCCAGGGCCACCGGGGCATCCGCGAGGGGCGGGTAGACCGAGCCCTCCCAGCAGGCCTCCGTGTGGGGATGGGCGTCGATGACCTGGATCGGGCCGCCGCCGGACGCGGCGCCGGCGCGTACCCGGTAGACCAGGACCCCTTCCTTGCAGGTCCCCGCGTCGTTGCCGGCCGGGCCGCGGGCCTCGAAGGCGAGGGCGCTGTCGGGGCCGGTGCGGACCACCGCGAGTTTGGTGCCGCGCCCAAGGCCGAAGGCAGCGCGTCCCCCGACCGGCGTTCCCGGTCCCGCGCTCAGCGGCTCCAGCGTCAGCCGCGTCGGCCGCTGCACGCACGCCACCTGCCGCGGCTCCAGCCACCCCAGCTTCCACTTGTGCCAGCCGAACAGGTCGGGAGCCATCCCGAACTGGCTGCCCATCAGGTCCCAGTCGCCGACGTACGTGTCCCAGTCGCCCTTGCCGTCGGCGGGGCGGTGGTAGAGGTCCGGGAGGTCGAAGACATGGCCGGTCTCATGGGCGAGGACCAGCCGGTCCGGCGGGTGCTGCTCGAACACCGTGACGACGCGGCGGATGTCCGTGCCGTCGGCCCGCAGGGGAGCGTCCAGGTTGACCACCTTCGTGGCGTCCGAGTCCACGCCGGGCGCGTCCGGGTCGGCGACGAAGTAGACGACGTCGTAGCGCGAGAAGTCCACCTGCCCGTCCGCCGCGGTCAGCGCGTCGCGCAGATAGGCCGCGCGGTGCGACGCGTTCCAGTCACGCTCTATGACGTACGACGTGGAGGGCTGCGGCATCCGGATCCAGTGCCGCAGCGGATGCGGGCGCAGCGTGAACCTGCCGTAGGAGGCCTGCTCGAAGAAGCGGCTGGTGGCGGGGAAGTGGTCGGCGGTGAGCTGGTCGGGCGTGGTGCGCGGGGTCGCGTCCGGGAAGGACAGGAAGACCATCACCGCGTTCAGGGTGCGGGTCGGCCGCGGGTAGGCGGCGTTCCAGGTGTCGAGGCCCTCGGAGTGGTGGGCCTCGGTGCGGGTGAGGGCGCAGGCTTCCGCGGAGAACGGCTCGGCGACCGAGGGGCCGGTGATGAGGGAGGTCGCGGCCAGCGCCGACATCGTGGTGAACACGGCCGCGGTGCTGCGCAGTCGGGGGCGCGGGAAGGGGCGCGGCACGGGGACCTCCGGATGCGGTTCACGGGACACCGCACCCAGCCTGTGTGAGATTGTCGTACTACGCCCTGTTTGTCTGCACCAGAAGAGTGAGTCAGCCGAAGAACCGTCAGAATCGACACCCCGAATCGCTCACGGAACGTCACACCTGGTCGGGCGGCCCAACAAGCCGTCCAGGTGCGGGCAGAAACGATCTGTCAGAAGGGCCCGTGTTTCCGGGACACTGGGCAGTGGCTGGAAGGGGTGGGGGCCAGCCTCTATGATCGGCACACTTTCCTGCACGGACAGCGATCGAGTGCACTGCGGGAGCGAACGGTGAGCGGAACCTCCGAAGGGCCGGCGCCCGCGACAGAGCTCGACCGGGCAGCCGTCACAGACAGTGACTTCAACACGTCATCTCGTACGGACCCCCAGGCGTACCCGGAACCCACGGCGTACCCGGAACCCACGGCGTACCGGTCGGCCTTCGTGGCCGCGCCGCTCGCCATGGCCGTCGTCGACCGCGAGGGGCTGGTCGTCAGCGCCAACGGCACCTGCGGCGAACTCCTCGGCTGCGCGTCCGACGCGCTCGTCGGACGGATCGCCGCCGATCTGGTGGACCTGACCTCCGACGCCCGGACCTGGCACGCCTATCAGGAGGTGCTGCGCGGCCGACAGGCCCGGCTGCGCTGCACCCGGCGGATGAAGAACCCCGACGGCCAGTCCCTGTGGGTGCAGGTCACCGTCGCGCCGCTCGGCAGCGGCGAGCCCGGGGTGCTGCTGTCGATCGCCGACGTCAGCTCCCAGCGTGAACTCCAGGCCCGGCTGCGGCACTTGCAGATGCACGACCCGGTGACCCGGCTGCCCAACCGCACCCTGTTCTTCGAGCGGCTGTCGGCCGCACTGGAGCCGGAGGCGTACGAGCAGGGCGGCACCGGCCGGATCGGGCTGTGCTATCTGGACCTCGACGGCTTCAAGGCCGTCAACGACACCCTCGGCCACCGGGTCGGCGACCGGCTGCTGGCCGCCGTCGCGGAGCGGCTGACGCGGTGCGCGGACGAGGCGGGCTTCGCCCGGGGCAGCGCCCCGCTGGTGGCCAGACTGGGCGGCGACGAGTTCGCGCTGCTCGTCGAGGACTCCACCGGCACCGACCAACTCGCCGATCTCGCCGAGGCGGTGCTGAAGGCGGTGCAGAGCCCCTTCGACATCGCAGGGCACCGGCTGTCGGTCTCCGCGTCGATCGGCGTCGTCGAGCGGCACGCGGCCGGCACCACCCCGACCGCGCTCGTGCAGGCGGCGGACACGACGCTGTACTGGGCGAAGGCCGACGGCAAGTCCCGCTGGACGCTCTTCGACCCGGAGCGCAACGCCCACCGCATGACCCGCCAGGCCCTCGCCTCCACGCTCCGACCGGCCATCGAGCGCGGCGAGTTCACGCTCGAGTACCAGCCGCTGGTCGGTATGGAGGACGGTCGGCTGCGGGGGGTGGAGGCGCTGGTGCGCTGGAACCACCCGCAGTTCGGCATGCTGACGCCGAATCGGTTCATCGCACTGGCCGAGGAGGACGGCTCGATCGTGCCGCTGGGGCGCTGGGTGCTGGCGACCGCCTGCCGGCAGGCGCGGCAGTGGCAGCTCGACCATCCCGGGGAGCCGCCGATCTTCGTCAGCGTCAATGTCGCGGTCCGTCAGGTGTGGGACTCCGACCTGGTCGCGGACGTGGCGGACATCCTCGCGGAGACGGGTCTGGCCCCGGGGCTGCTGCAACTGGAGCTGACGGAGTCCGCGGTGATGGGCTCGGCGGGCCGCCCGCTCCAGGCGCTCCAGGCGCTCAGCGACATGGGCGTCCACATCGCCATCGACGACTTCGGCACCGGCTACTCCAACCTCGCCTACCTCAGCCGGCTGCCGGTCGCGGTCCTGAAGCTGGACGGGTCCTTCGTCCGGGGCTTCCAGTACGAGGGGACGGGCGCCCCGCCCAACCCGGCCGACGAGGTCGTCGTCGAGGCGATGATCCAGCTCGCCCACCGGCTGGGCCTCACCGTCACCGCGGAGTGCGTGGAGACGTCCGCGCAGGCCTCCCGACTGCGGCGGATCGGGTGCGACACCGGCCAGGGGTGGCTGTACTCACGGCCGGTGCCGCCGGATCGTATCTCCGAGTTGATGGCGCGTCAGGCGGTCGGCAACCCGTAGGCGTCCGCGATCAGTTCGTACGAACGCAAGCGCAGCGCTCCGCTGTGGGCGTGGGACGTGATCATCAACTCGTCGGCGCCGGTGCGCTTCTGGAGGTCGTCGAGGCCGGCGCGGACCTCGTCGGCGGTGCCGTGGACGACGTTGGCGTTCCAGGACGTGATGAACTCGCGTTCCATCGGGCTGAATTCGTACGCCTCCGCCTCCTCCGGGCTCGGCACCAGGCCGGGGCGCCCGGTGCGCAGGCGGACCATGTTCAGCGCGGCGGCCAGGACCTGGCGGCGGGCCTCCTTCTCGTCGTCGGTGGCGAGGGCGGAGACGCCGATGAGGGCGTAGGGCTCGGCGAGGATCTCGCTGGGGCGGAAGGACTCGCGGTAGAGGTCCAGGGCCGGGATCGTGTTCTGCGCCGAGAAGTGGTGGGCGAAGGCGAAGGGCAGGCCGAGGGTGGCGGCGAGGCGGGCGCTGAAGCCGGAGGAGCCCAGCAGCCAGACCGGCGGGCGGTGCGGAGACTGGACGCCGCCGGGGGACGTCGACTGGACCGGGCCGGGGACCGCGTGGATACGGCGGTAGGGGTGGCCGTCGGGGAAGTCGTCGTCGAGGAACCGGATCAGCTCGGCGAGCTGCTCGGGGAAGTCGTCGGCGCCCTCGTTGAGCTGCGTGCTGCGGCGCAGGGCCGCCGCGGTGGCGCCGTCGGTGCCGGGGGCGCGGCCGAGGCCCAGGTCGACCCGGTTCGGGGCGAGGGCCTCCAGGGTGCCGAACTGCTCCGCGATGACCAGCGGCGCGTGGTTGGGCAGCATGACGCCGCCCGAGCCGAGGCGGATGCGGTCGGTGTGGGCGGCGAGGTGGGCCAGGATCACGGCGGGCGACGAGGAGGCCACGCCGGGCATGGAGTGGTGCTCGGCGACCCAGTACCGGTGGAACCCGCGCGACTCCGCCAGCTTGGCGAGCTCGACGCTGGTGCGCAGGGCTTCGGTGGCGGTGTGCCCGGCGCCGACCGTGACCAGGTCCAGTACGGAGAGGGGGACGGGGGCGGTGCCGTGTGCCGTGCCCCGGGTCTCGTCTGACGTCACGGTGTGTGCCTCCTGTTTCCGGCCGTGCGGTGTCCGTCCGGTGCTAACAGGAGGG
>JABFXD010000977.1 GCA_013361925.1 Streptomyces sp.
AGGGACAGGGGTGATCAGCCCGGTGGGTGGCAGGCGTGATCGTCCCGACGACATGAGCGGGTACGTCAGGTGAAGGGGTCGTGCTGGGGAAAGGCGTCAGTCGCGCGGGCTGCCGAGGGCGGGGAGGACCACGGCGTCGATGTACGACAGAAGGAAGGCCTGCGTCGGCGGCTGCTCGTCGATCATCGAACGGGCGGCGAACCCGCCGATCATCATGTGCATCACGAAGTCGATCGCGGGGTTGTCCGGCCGGACCTCACCGCGGTCGACCGCGCGTTGCAGCACGGTACGGAACTCCGCCATCTCCGGTCCGATGAGGTGTTCCTTGAACGCCTTCAGCAGATCGGGGTTGCCGTGGATCGCCATGGCCAGGCCCCGCATGAGCGCGGAGTTCTGTTCCATCGTGCAGTCGTCCGAGCGCAGGGTGAGGGCGTGCAGGTCGCCGCGGAGCGACCCGGTGTCGATCTCGGAGAGACCCACCCCGCCGGGCTTGGTGTGCCGCACGGCCTTGGCGACGAGTTCGGCCTTGCCGCCCCACTGGCGGTAGAGCGTGGCCTTGCTGGACTTGGTGCGAGCGGCCACGGCGTCCATGGTGAGGGCGTCGTAGCCGACTTCGCGGAGCAGGTCGAGCACGGCCTCGTACAACTCGGCCTCACGCTCGGGCGTGATCCGACTGCGACGCGCCGTTGCGACCTCAGTCATGCCACTCACCCTTTCCCGCTCCGGGTCACCGCGCCGAACGACACGGTTTCGTACATGACGAATGTAGCGCACCCAGCAAGCGAAACGAAACGGTTTCGTTCGTGTCATGCGTCACCCGGGACGATTTTTCATAAGTTGCTCCGGCTCGTCCCCCGGAAAAGCATGAGGAGGTGAGCTATCTGCGCCTTCCGCATCTGAGCGGCGACCTGCTGTGTTTCGTGGCCGAGGACGACCTGTGGCTGGCCCCCCTGGACGGAGCCGACCGCGCCTGGCGGCTCACCGTCGACCGCACCAAGGTGGGCCACCCGCGCTTCTCCCCCGACGGCCGGAGCATCGCGTACACGAGCTGGCGCAGCCTCGTGCCCGAGATCCATCTGGTGGACGCCGCGGGCGGGCCCGGCAGACAGCTGACCTACTGGGGGTCGCCGGACACCCAGGTGTGCGGCTGGACCCCGGCCGACAGCAACGGCGGGGCACAGATCCTCGCCGTCGCCTCGCACGGCGAGCCCTTCTCGTACTTCACCTGGGCCTACAAGGTGCCCACCGACGGCGACCCCGGCCGCAAGCTGCCCTGGGGCCCCGTCTCCGACCTCCAGGTCGCCGACCTCGACGGCGACCGCAGAACCCTCCTGCTCACCGGCACCCCGCCGCACGAACCGGCCGCCTGGAAGCGCTACCGGGGCGGCGCCACCGGCCGCCTCTGGCTGCACGGCCACAGGCTCCTCGAAGACCTCGACGGCCACCTCCACTCCCCCATGTTCGTCGGCGGCCGGATCGCCTTCCTCTCCGACCACGAGGGCATCGGCAACCTCTACTCCTGCGCCCACGACGGCTCCGACCTGCGCCGCCACACCGACCACGACGCCTTCTACGCCCGGCACGCGGCCAGCGACGGCCACCGGGTGGTGTACCAGTGCGCGGGCGACCTGTGGATCGTCGACGACCTGTCCCCGGCCGGGACACCACGCAAGCTCGACGTCCGTCTCAGCGGCCCGCGCGCGGGACGCCGTACGTACCAGGTGCCGGCCGCCCAGCACGTGGACGGCGTCTCGGTCGACGAGACGGGCCGCGCGAGCGCCGTCGTCGTCCGCGGCAGCCTGTACTGGCTCACCCACCGCGACGGCCCGGCCCGGACGATCACCGACACCCCGGGCGTACGGGTCCGGCTCCCGGAGATGCTCGGCTCGGTCGGCCAGGTCGCGTACGTCACCGACGCGGACGGCGAGGACGCGATCGAGATCGCCTATCTGCCCCGCGCGACCGGCGACCGCGAGCCCCGCCGCCTCGCCTCCGGCGAACTGGGCCGCGTCCTGGAGCTGGTGTCCGACCCCCAGGGCGAACGCCTGGCCATCGCCTCCCACGACGGGCGGCTGTCGCTGATCGACGCGACCGAGGACTCCAACGGCGAGGTCACCGAGCTGATCCGCTCGATCAACGGCCCGGTGCGCGACCTGTCCTTCTCTCCCGACGGTTCCTGGCTGACCTGGTCCCACCCGGGGATCGGCCGCTCCCTGCGCCAGATCAAGATGGCCCGGGTCTCCCCGAAGGGAGGCGGGGACCGGTTGATCATCGACGTCACCAACGGCCGCTTCGAGGACGAGAACCCGGTGTTCACGCGGGACGGCCGCTATCTCGCCTTCCTCTCCTGGCGCGGCTTCGACCCGGTGTACGACGTCCACACCGGCGACCTCTCCTTCCCGCTGGGCTGCCGCCCGTACCTGGTCCCGCTGTCCTCCGCGACCCCCTCCCCCTTCGCCCTGACCCCGGAGGGACGCCCGGCGGCCGGCGGCCTCGACCCGGCGGAGGACGAGCCGGGCGACGGCAGCACGGTCACGGTGGAGGTCGAGGGCCTGGAGAGCCGGGTGACCCCCTTCCCGGTCAGCGCCTCCAAGTACTCGGCGCTGTACCCGGTGGCGGGCGGCGGCCTGGTCTGGCTGCGCTGGCCGATCTCGGGCGCCCTCGGCGAGACCTTCGCCAACCCGGACGACACCAGCGGCCGTCCGACCCTGGAGTACTTCAACATCACCAAGGCGAAGAAGTCCGAACTCGTCGACGACCTCGACTGGTTCGCGGTCAGCGGTGACGGCTCACGGCTGGTGATCGTCGACGAGGGCGACCTGCGCGCGGTGCCCGCCACGGAGTCCGGCGACAGCGACTCCACCGTCTGGATCGACGCCCGCCGCATCCTGCACGAGGCCGACCCGGGCGCCGAGTGGCGCCAGTCGTACGAGGAGGCGGGCCGGATCATCCGCGCCTACTTCTGGGACCCCGGGATGTGCGGCATCGACTGGGACGCGGTCCTCGACCAGTACCGTCCGCTGGTGGAACGGGTGGCGACCCCCGACGAGTTCGCCGACCTGCTCCGCGAGGTCCTCGGCGAACTCGGCACCTCCCACGCCTATGTCACCGCCGCCCGCCGCAACGAGGGCCCGCCCCACTACCAGCGCCGCCAGGGCCTGCTGGGCGCCAACTTCGTCCGCCGGGAAGCCGGTTGGACGGTACGACGCATCCTCCCCGGCGACTCCTCCGACTCCAAGGCCCGCTCCCCGCTGGCCGGCACGGGCATCCGCGAGGGCGCCGTCCTCACCCATGTCGACGGCCGCCCGGTCGACCCGGTGACCGGCCCGTACCCGCTGCTCGCCGGAGCGGGCGGTACGACGGTGGAGCTCACGTTCACCCCCGCGGAGGGCGAGGGCCGCGCACGGCGCGTGGCGGTCGTCCCGCTCCTCGACGAACGCCCCCTGCGCTACCAGGACTGGGTCGCCAAACGCCGGGAGGTGGTGCGGGAGTTGAGCGGCGGCCGCTGCGGCTACCTGCACATCCCCGACATGGGCGGCTCGGGCTGGGCCCAGTTCAACCGGGACCTGCGCATGGAGGTGTCGAGGCCGGCCCTGATCGTCGACGTACGCGGCAACGCGGGCGGCCACATCAGCGAGTTGGTGGTGGAGAAGCTGACCCGCACGATCCTCGGCTGGGACCTCACCCGCAACGCCCAGCCGGTGTCGTACGCCTCAAACGCCCCGCGCGGCCCGGTAGTCGCGTTGGCGGACGAAGCGACCTCCTCCGACGGCGACATGATCACGGCCGCCTTCAAGCTGCTGAAACTGGGCCCAGTGGTCGGCCAGCGCACCTGGGGCGGAGTCGTCGGCATGACCGGCCGACACCAACTCGGCGACGGCACGGTCATCACCGTGCCGATGAACGCGGGATGGTTCGACGCGTACGGCTGGAGCGTGGAGAACCGCGGCGTCACCCCGGACCTGGAGATCCTGCGCACCCCCCTGGACTGGGCGGAGGGCCGCCACGCCCAGCTGGACGACGCGGTGCAACTGGCAGTGGACCTGCTGACCACCAACCCCCCTGCGACCCCGCCGGACTACAGCGACGTACCGAACAGATCGCGACCGAAGTTGCCGCCAAGGTTTTGAGAGGCGCAGGGGGAACTCGCCTAGGGGCGCGGGGAACTGCGCGACCAGCCCCCACGAACCCGCACCCGAAACACAAACGTGAGGCGCCCTGAACAAACTCAGGGCGCCTCACACCAACCGTCAGCGACTAGGCGTCATAGTCCTGGTCGATCCGGTCCTGCTCCTCGCGCTGGAGCCGCTCCGACTCCTCGTCACGCGGCTTGCCACGCTGCTGCTGGCCGCGCTGCGCCTGCTCCCGGCCCTGCTGGGCCTTCTGCTTGGCCTGCTCCTGCCACTGTTCCGACTTGTCCTGGAACTGGTCCTTCATACCCATGTGGGTTCACTCCCAAAGAGGGTGAGGGGAAGAGCCCCTTGCCGGGGCCTCGACCAGATTCACACGACCGGACACACTGCGCATTTCGATCAGTCACGCCGTGTAGCGCGCGCCTCCTCATCAGCCGCCCCACCTGCGCCGACGAGTCCTGACCGCATGCCCTCCAATCGGTCCCCGAAGCGCCGCATCTCGCGTACCCCGACCGTCCCGATGAGCCCCGGCAGATACCCGCGCACCCCCTGCATCCCGCGCAGCCACCACTGCCCGTACACATGGCTGGAGCGCCGCTCGATCCCGGCGACGATCCGGTCCACCGCGGGACCCAGCGGATATGTCTTGTTGGAGGGCCACGGCAGCCGCTGCCGCAGCTCCCGCATGACCTCGTCCTGGTCGGCCCCGCGCACCATGTCCGTGTCGGTCCAGGACAGATACCCGACCCCGACCCGTACGCCCCTGTAGCCGACCTCGGCCCGCAGACTGTGCGCGTACGCCTCCACGCCCGACTTGGACGCGCAGTACGCGGTCATCATCGGCGCGGGCGTGATGGCGGCCAGCGAGGCGATCTGGAGCAGATACCCCCGGCTCTCCATCAGCACCGGCAGGAACGCACGGGCCGTCACCGCCGACCCGATCAGGTTCACCTCGATCACCCGCCGCCAGGCCTCCGGATCGGAGTCCACGAAGGGCCCGCCGGTCGCCACACCGGCGTTGGCGACGACGATGTCGACCTTGCCGAACCGCTCCTTGACCTCCTGCGCCACCCGCGCCATCGCCTCGTGGTCGGTGACGTCGGCGTACCAGTGGTCGCTCTCGCTGTGCAGCCGCTCGGAGACCTGCTTCAACGCGTCCGGCTCCAGGCCCACCAGCGCGACCTTCACCCCCCGCGCCGACAGCTTCCGCGCGAGCAGCTCCCCGACACCGCGCGCGGCGCCCGTGACGACGGCGACCTGTCCTTCGAGACCGACCCTGCTCATGCGCCCTCCTTGAGCGTCGCGTACGTCATCACCAGGTCCCGGATCGTCCCGGTGACCAGGTCGGGAGCCTCCACGGGCGTCATGTGCCCGACTCCCGGCAGTTCGGTGAGGCCGACGCAGTGCGGCAGCGCCGCCACCAGCGCCCGCGCCTGCACCGGCGGCGTCAGCCGGTCGGCGGTGCCGACGACGACAGCCGTCGGCACGTCGAGGGAGCGTACGCCGTGGTCGAGATCGAGCAGGTCGAGCACCTGCGACCAGGCGTACCGCACCTTGCGCGGACAGGCGTGCACGATCCGCGCGCACGCCTCCACCATGTGCGGCGCCGAACCCGGCCCCATCGTCCCGTACCTGAGGATCCGCCGGGCGACCGGAGTGACCGGCCCGAGCGGCGCCCGCGACCCGAGGACGCGCTGGGTCAGCCAGGTCCGCAGCCGCCCGGGCCTGATCGGTACGACGGTCGACTCGGCGACCAGCCGCGAGGACCCGGTGCTGCACAGCAGGACGGCGGCGGCACGCTCCCGGAGGTCCTTCCTGGTGGCGGCCGCCATCACCGTCATCCCGCCCATGGAGTGCCCGGCGATCACGGCCTTCTCCCCGGGAGCGAGGGTCGCCTCCAGTACGGCTTCCAGGTCGTCGGCGAGCGCGTCCACGCTGCACGCCGGGCTCGCCGGGCTGCGTCCGTGACCGCGCTGGTCGTAGGCGACGACCCGGTGGTCGACGGCGAGATCCCGTATCTGCGCCGCCCAGAAGGCGGTCGAGCAGGTCCAGCCGTGGG
>JABFXD010000092.1 GCA_013361925.1 Streptomyces sp.
CGCAGAACGCCTTCAGGTCGTCCGGCTTACGGCTGGTGACCAGCTTGTTCGGGCCGTGGTCGCACACCTTGACCTGCTCGTCGACCCAACTGCCGCCCGCGTTCCGGACATCGGTCCGCAGGCTCGGCCAGGAGGTCAGGACCCGGCCGCGGACCACGTCCGCCTCGATCAGGGTCCACGGGGCGTGACAGATCGCCGCGACCGGCCGGCCCTGGTCGAAGAAGGCCCGTACGAAGCCGACCGCCTTCTCGTCGGTCCGCAGGAAGTCCGGGTTGGCGACCCCGCCCGGCAGCACAAGGCCGTCGAAGGAGTCGGCGGACGTCTCGCCCACGACCTCCTGCACGGGGAAGGTGTCCGCCTTGTCGAGGTGGTCGAACGCCTGGATCTTTCCAGGCTCGGTCGACACCAGCACGGGTTCGTGTCCCGCGTCCACGGCGGCCTTCCACGGGTCGGTGAGCTCGATCTGCTCGACGCCCTCGGGGGCGGTCAGGAATGCGATGCGCATGATGTCTCGACCTCCTTCTTGCTTGTCTTCGCCGCGCGCCCGCAGCGCAGCAGTTCCTCTGCGTACGGCAACAGCACACAGGCGCCGATCGCGGCCGTGATGCCCGCGAGGTAGCCGCGGGACAGCTGCGGCCGGCGCGGCACCAGCCGCCAGGCGTCCGGATCACCCCGCCCGCCGCGCAGCAGGGACTTCACCTGGTCGGAGTGCAGACACATCAGGGAGGCCAGCGCACCGAACGGCAGCGACTCCAGGAAGCTGTGGATGTGCTGTTCGATCGGCTTGACCTCGCGTCCGCTGTGCACGGCCGTCCGTACGTCCCACAGCGCCGTCGCCTCGTGCACCGCGGCGCCGCCCAACTGGACCGCGAGCAGCGCCGGGTTGACCCGGTAGCGCAGGGTGGCCGCGATCGGGATGCCGATCTCGGCCATCATCAACGCGTGGATCACCGACTCCTTGATGCCGGCGGTGTCCTCGATGCGGGTGCGGCGGTGCATGACCCAGTCGGCGAGACCCGGCACGAACCAGCTGGGCAGCAGGCCGTACAGCAGATAGCGGGTGGTGGCCTCGCCGACGTCCACGGTGGGGCCGGAGGTGCTGATCCGGGCGGCCTGGTCGCGGCTCATACGCCGCCCCGGCCACGCGGCTCGTTCGGCCCGTCGGGCTGCCCCGGCCTGCTGTCCGGGTCGGCGCGGCTGATGCCGGCCAGCACCGAGTCGGGGTCCTCCGCCTCGCCCAGGCTCACCATGCCGACCGGCATTCCGTCCTCGACGACCGGCAGCCGGCGCACCGCATGCGCCCGCATCAGCGCCGCGGCGGCCGCCACCGGGTCGTCCGGGGCGACCAGCACCGGATGCGCACTGCACACGGAGCCGGCGCTCGTGGTCAGCGGATCGGCGCCCTCGGCGACCGCCCGCACGGTGATGTCACGGTCGGTGAGCATCCCGACGACCTCCTGGCCGTCGGCCACCACCACGTCGCCGATGTCCTGCGCCCGCATCAGCTGCGCCGCCTCCACGAGCGAGGCGTCGGGGCGCACCGCGACCACGCCCGGCGTCATGACCTCCCGTACCAGCTCGGCCATGGCTACTCCTGCTCCCCGACCAGCGCCTCGGCCAGTTCCTGGACGGTTCCGTAGCGCCGCTCGGGCGGGAGCTGTTCCACCGCCTCGACGAGGGTGTCCGGCGCGTAGGCGCGGCGCAGGGTGCCGGCCAGATGGCGCGGGGGCGCGGGGAACGCGCTGCGGGTCAGATGCCGGGCCAGCTCGTGCCGGACCGTGCCCAGGGACGCTCCGGAGCCGCCCGGCGTCACCGGTCCGCCCGCGAGCCGGGGATCGTCGTCGGCGGTCGGCTCGGGGTCGTGCCACTCCTCGGCGCGGGTGGGGTGCCCGGACCGGAGCAGTCCCTGGAGCTCGTGCTTCATCTCGTCGTCGCGGTGGCGGCTCAGCCGGTCGCTGCCTCGCTGCATGGCTCTCTCTCCAGATCCTCGGGGTGGGCACGGCACCGCGTACCCGAGCACGAGCCACCGACACGGGGGTTTGCCTTCCGGATGCGGGGAGACCCGGCGGACGCCCCCCACGCGATCCCGGGGAGGGAACCGCCATGGCGATGCTCGCCGTGCTCACCCCGCTCCTCATGCTCGGCGTGGTGCTGGCGCTGGGCCGCTACGAGGAGCTGCTGCTGCCCGAGAAGCGGAACGAGGTGACGGAGCTGGTACCGCTCACCGAGCCACGGAAGAGCTGAACTCCGCCGGTTCACATCGGTCCAGGGGACTGACACGGTCAAGGTGGGCCTGTAGATTGCGGGCGTCAAGAATCTGCGCACCATTGGTGGTTCGACCGTCCGAGTCTCCAGGGGGGCCCATGCAACGGCGGCGCACACTCGGACTGGCCACGGCAGCGGCGATGGTCGTCGCCGCGGTCGCCGGCTGCGGTTCCTCCGACTCCGGCAGCGGCGGAGCCCCGCCCGCGAGCGGTGGCAAGGCGACGCAGGTGACGGTGGGCATCATCCCGATCATCGACGTGGCGCCCCTGTATCTCGGGCAGAAGAAGGGGTTCTTCGCCGACCGCGGCATCGAGCTGAAGATGGTGACCGCCCAGGGCGGCGCCGCGATCATCCCCGGTGTGGTGAGCGGACAGTTCCAGTTCGGGTTCAGCAACACCACGTCGCTGATGATCGCCCAGACCAAGGGCGTCCCCGTCAAGTCCGTGGTCAACGGCGCCGCCTCCAACGGCAAGGTGGGCGCCGACGTCACCGGTGTCCTCGTCAAGAAGGACAGCCCCATCAAGTCGGCGAAGGACCTGGCCGGGCACACGGTCGCGGTCAACACGCTCCAGAACATCGGCAGTACGACGGTCCGCGAGTCCGTGCGCAAGGCCGGCGGCGACGCCTCGAAGGTCAGGTTCGTCGAGATCCCCTTCGACCAGATGCCCGCCGCCCTCGACGGCGGACGCGTCGACGCCGCCTGGATGGGTGACCCGGCGAAGTCCCTCGCCGAACAGCAGGGCGCGCGGACCGTGGCGTCCCCGTTCGCCGAGACCGACCCCAGGCTGACCGTGGCGACGTACTTCACCTCCACCCAGATCACCCAGCGCAACCCCGAGTTGGTGAAGAAGTTCACCGACGCGATGACCGAGTCGCTGACCTACGCCTCCCAACACCCCGACGAGGCACGGCAGATCCTCACGACGTACACCAAGATCGGCACGGACCTGCTGGACACGCTCACCCTGCCCGCCTGGCCCGCCGAGGTCGACACGGCCTCCCTGGAGAAGCTGGCCTCCCTCGGCGAACAGGACGGCCTCTTCGGCGACAAGAAGCCGGACATCCAGGCGCTGTTCAAGTAGCCCGGAGAACGCAGCGGACGCTCACTTCTTGTCCCGCCCCGGCAGGAACTCCTGGACCTTCGCCTTCAGCCCCTGCTTGATCATCGAGCCGCGGTCCGCGTCGCCCTTGAGGATCGACGCGGCCGTGGCCTCCATCTGGTCCCAGGTGGCGTGCGGCGGGATCGGCGGTACGGCCGGGTCGGTGAGGAACTCGATCACCGCGGGCCCGTCCGCCTCAAGACCGGCGCGCCAGCCCGCCTCGACGTCCTCGGGCTTCTCCACCCGGATGCCGGTCAGACCGAGCGAACGGGCGAACGCGGCGTACTGGACGTCCGGGAGCTCCTGCGAGGGCAGGAAGGACGGGGCGCCCTCCATGGCCCGCATCTCCCATGTCACCTGGTTGAGGTCGTGGTTGTTCCACACCGCGACCACCAGCCGCGGGTCCTCCCACAGATCCTTGTACTTCGCCGCCGTGATCAGCTCCGCCATCCCGTTCATCTGCATCGCCCCGTCCCCGACCAGCGCGATCGCCGGCCGGTCCGGATGCGCGAACTTCGCACCGATCGCGTACGGCACTCCGCAGCCCATCGTCGCCAGCGTGCCGGACAGCGATCCGCGCATGCCGGGCCGCATCGTCAGATGGCGGGCGTACCAGTTGGCCGCCGAGCCCGAGTCGGAGGACACGATCGCGTTCGCGGGCAGCAGCGGGTCCAGGGCGGCGGCCACGTACTCCGGGTTGATCGGGTCGGCCGACTGCTCCGCCCGCCGCCCCATCACCTCGCGCCAGCGCCGTACGTTGTCGCACACCGTGTCGTGCCACTCACGCCCACGGTTCCCGTCGATCATCGGGATCAGCCGCTCCAGCGTCGCCTTCGCGTCGCCGACGAGATTCACCTCGTACGGATAGCGCATCCCGACCATGTGCGGGTCGATGTCGATCTGCACCCCGCGCGCCTTGCCGAACTCCGGCATGAACTGCGTGTAGGGGAACGACGATCCGATGGTCAGCAGGGTGTCGCAGTCCCGCATCAGCTCGTACGAAGGACGCGTCCCCAGCAGACCGATCGAGCCGGTGACGTAAGGGAGTTCGTCGCTCAGCGCGTCCTTGCCGAGGAGCGCCTTGGCGACGCCCGCGCCGAGCAGCTCGGCGATCCGCTCCACCTCCGCGCGCGCCCCCGCCGCGCCCTGACCCACCAGAAGGGCCACCTTGTCACCGGAGTTGAGGATCTCGGCGGCCCGGTTCAGGGACTCCTCGGACGGCACCGACGTCCACGAACTGAGGTCCAGGCTCGACGGCACCATCTTGAACTCGTGCGTGGGCGGCGAGTAGTCGAGCTCCTGCACATCGCCCGGCACGATGATCGCCGTGGGGGAGCGGCGGGCGTACGCGGTGCGCAGCGCCCGGTCAAGGACGTTCGGCAACTGCTCGGGGACCGTCACCGTCTCCACGAAGTCCGAGGCGACGTCCTTGAACAGGGTGTGCAGGTCGACCTCCTGCTGGTACGAGCCGCCCATCGCGGTGCGGTGCGTCTGGCCGACGATCGCCAGCACCGGCACATGGTCCAGCTTGGCGTCGTACAGACCGTTGAGGAGATGGATCGCGCCGGGCCCGGACGTCGCCGCGCACACACCGACGCGGCCGCTGAACTTGGCGTAACCGACCGCCTCGAACGCCGACATCTCCTCGTGCCGCGACTGCACGAACCGCGGCTGGTTCTCGGCCCGGCCCCACGCGGCGAGCAGACCGTTGATGCCGTCGCCGGGATAGCCGAACACCTGCTCCACACCCCATTCACGCAGGCGCTGCAGGATGTGATCGGAGACCTTGGTGCTCATGGAGAAACCTCCCGGACGTCGGAAATGCACAGGCAGCGCCTTCCGAGTCACCCCGTGGGCCCCGGGAAAACCTGCGCCCGGGTTTGCGGGCGGGGGCCGGGGGCAGGCGCACTGACAGTGCTTCGGACAGGAGGCACGTCCGTGGGAGCGGCCCTCGCGCCGCCACGGCTGTGCCTGTCCGGGCCGGCCTCCCACGGTGACCGTGCAACCCAGCGCACCACCAAGGGAGTTGCGACGCATCATGTCCACGCGTACGAGCGCGAAGCACCACCCGCACGACGACGCCCCCGACACCGCGGCCGCCTTCCGCCGACTGGCCGAGCTGCCCGACGGGCCTGAGCGTGACACCCTGCGCGGAGAGATCATCGAGGCCTGGCTGCCCATGGCCGACCGGCTCGCGGGACGGTTCCGCAGCCGCGGCGAGAGCCTCGACGACCTGCGCCAGGTGGCGGCCCTCGGCCTGGTCAAGGCCGTCGACCGCTACGACCCCGAGCTCGGCAACGCCTTCGAGAGCTACGCCGTGCCCACCATCACCGGCGAGATCAAGCGGCACTTCCGCGACCACATGTGGACGCTGCACGTGCCGCGCCGGGTGCAGGACCTGCGCAACCGGGTGCGGTTCGCGAGCCAGGACCTCTCCCAGACCATCCCCGGCCGCCGCCCCACCGTCGCGGAGATCGCCGAGCACGCCCGGATGAGCGAGGAGGACGTGCTGGTCGGCCTGGAGGCGCTGGAGAGCTTCACCGCGCTGTCGCTGGACGCGGAGCTGCCCGGCAGCGAGGACGGCTACTCGCTGAGTGACGCGCTGGGGTCCCCGGACCCGGCGCTGGACACGGTGGTCGACCGGGAGTCGGTCGCACCGCGGCTCGCCGCGCTGCCCGAGCGGGAGCGGGCGATCTTGTACATGCGGTTCTTCGGGGACATGACGCAGAGTCGGATCGCCGAGCAGCTGGGGATCTCGCAGATGCATGTGTCGCGGCTGATCAGCCGGTGTTGCGGGAAGGT
>JABFXD010000255.1 GCA_013361925.1 Streptomyces sp.
CTCACCGCGGCCGGCGCCCTGCTCGGGCTCGTCCGGGACCAGGCGCTGGCGCGGCTGTTCGGGGCGGGGAGCGAGACGGACGCCTTCCTGGTCGCGTGGACGATCCCGGAGTTCGCCTCGACGCTGCTCATCGAGGACGGCCTGGCCTTCGCGCTGGTCCCGGCGTTCAGCCTGGCGCTGGCCCGGCGGGCCCAGGGCGCTCCCGGCGACCCCGTGCGCGCGCTGGTCGGCAGCACGCTGCCGCGCCTCTCGCTCGCCTTCGTCGCCGTGTCCGCGCTCATCGCCGGCACCGCCCCCTACCTCGTCGAGGCCCTCGCGCCCGGCCTGCCCGACCCGGCCCTCGCCGTCGACTGCACCCGCCTCACCGCCCTGTGCGTGCTCGGCTTCGGTCTCGCCGGGTACGGCAGCGCGGCGCTGCGGGCCCACCGCAGGTTCCTCGCGCCGGCCGCGATCTACGTGGCGTACAACACCGGCATCATCACGGCGATGTTCGTGCTGGGCGGGCACTGGGGCGTGCGGTCGGCGGCGATCGGGGTGGCCGTCGGGGGCGGGCTGATGGCGCTGGTCCAACTGCCGTCGTTCATCCGGCAGTTGCGCCGCAAGGCCGGCGCCCCCGCCGTCGAGCAGCCGTCCACCGGGGCCTCCGAGCGGGCCGTCACCGGCGCCCTCGTCGCCACCGTTCTGCTCTTCGCCCTGTGCCGGCAGTCGCAGACCCTCATCGAGCGCTTCCTCGCCTCCACGCTCGACGCCGGGGCCATCTCGCACCTGAACTACGCGCAGAAGGTCGCCCAGATCCCGATGACGCTGTCGATGATGCTGTGCACGGTCACCTTCCCGGTGGTCGCGCGGGCGCTCGCCGACGGGGACGTCGAGCGGGCCCGCGCCCGGGTGGAACGGGACCTGGCGCTGACCTGCTGCATGCTGCTGCTCGGTGCGGCCGTGGTGATCTCCTGCGCCCCGCAGATCGTCGAACTCCTCTTCCAGCGGGGCGCGTTCACCGCCCGGGACACCTCCGCGACGGCGGACGTCATGCGGGTCTACGCCCTCGGGCTGCTCGGCCAGACCCTGACCGGCGTGCTCGTGCGGTCGTACTTCTCCGCCGGGCGGCCCAGCTGGTACCCGGTCGCCGCGATGGCCACCGGCATCGTCGCCACGTCCTGGATCGGCGCCTGGACCGTGGACAGCTGGGGTGTGCTCGGCATCGCCGCCGCCAACGCCTCCGGCATCACCGTGACGGCCGTGGTGCTGCTCGCCGGGATGGGGCCGCGCAGTGTGCCGATCCGCGTCCGGGGCGTCCTGGGCGAGCTGAGCAAGCCGGTGCGGGCCGCGGTGGTCGCGACCATCGCCGGGACGTTCGTCGCCGAACAGGTGCCCGCGGCCGTCCCCGGGCTCGCCGCGGGCGGCACCACCGTGGTCGCCGTGTTCGTCCTGCTCGCCTGGGCGCTGGACGCCCAGGGCGTCGTACCCGCACTCCGATCCGTACGCACCCTCACGCGGAGGCTCACGCATGGCCGCACCCGTTGATTCCGCCGCTCCCGTCGGACCGCGCACCGTTCCGTGGATCGCGATGTACCACTCGGTCGGCGACTGCTCCGACGACCCGTACCGCATCACGGTCACCCCGGACCGCCTCGACCGGCAGCTGACCTGGCTCGGCCGCCGCGGTCTGCGGGGCGTGTCCGTGGCCGAGCTGCTGGCCGCCCCGGACCGCGCGGGCCTGGTCGGGCTGACCTTCGACGACGGGTACGCCGACTTCCTGACCCACGCCCTGCCCGTCCTGCGGCGGCACGGCTTCGGCGCCACCCTGTTCGTCCTGCCCGGCCGGCTCGGCGGCGACAACGCCTGGGACCCGCTGGGCCCGCGCAAGCCGCTGCTCACCGCCGACGGCATCCGCCAGGCGGCGCGGGCGGGCATCGAGATCGGCTCGCACGGTCTCACTCACGTCGACCTCACCGGGACCGACGACCTCCGGCTGAAGTCCGAGGTCGTCGAGAGCCGGGCCGCACTGGAGGAGATCACCGGCGCGGCGGTCGACGGGTTCTGCTACCCCTACGGCACCCTCGACCAGCGCGCCGTCGACGCCGTACGGGACGCCGGGTACCGGTACGCCTGCGCCATCGACCCCGGCCCGTTCGACAGCCCCCTCGCCCTGCCCCGCGTCCATGTCGGGCAGAACGACACCGCCGTCCGCCTCTTCCTCAAACACCGGCTGCACCGGCTGCGGCGCCGCCCCGTGGAGGGGATCTGAGGTGAAGGTCCTCCATGTCATCACCGGCCTCGGCGTCGGCGGTGCCGAGCAGCAACTGCGGCTGCTGCTGCGGCACTTGCCGGTCGACTGCGAGGTCGTCACGCTCACCAACCCGGGCGCGGTGGCCGACGGTCTGATCGCCGACGGGGTCCCGGTGACGCACCTCGGGATGGCCGGCAACCGTGACCTGGCCGCGCTGCCCCGGCTGGTGCGGCTGATCCGCTCCGGCGGCTACGACCTCGTCCACACCCATCTGTACCGGGCCTGCGTCTACGGCCGGCTCGCCGCCCGGCTCGCCGGGGTCCGCGCGGTCGTCGCCACCGAACACTCCCTCGGCGACTCCCAGATGGAGGGCCGCCGCCTCACCGCCGGGGTCCGCGGCCTCTACCTGGCCAGCGAGCGCCTGGGCCGCGCCACGGTCGCCGTCTCCCCCACGGTCGCCCAGCGCCTGCGGAACTGGGGCGTACCGGCCCCCCGCATCGAGGTCGTCCCCAACGGCATCGACCTGACCCGCTTCCGCTTCGACCCCCTCCAGCGCCTCCACACCCGCCGCCGCCTCGGTCTGCCCGAGGACGCGTACGTCGTCGGCGGCATCGGACGCCTCACGGCGGGCAAGCGGTTCGGCACCCTCATCCACGCGCTCGCCCAACTCCCGCCGGACTGCTGGCTGTTGCTGGTCGGCGGCGGTCCGGACGAGAGCGTCCTGCGGCGCACCGCCCAGGAGGCGGGGGTCGCCGACCGCGTCCTGTTCACCGGCGAACGGCCCTATGTGGCCGACGGTTCACCCGGCCCCGACCTGCCCTCCCTCACCTGGGCGATGGACGTGCTCGCCTCGCCCTCACCGGAGGAGGCGTTCGGCCTCGCGGTCGTGGAGGCGCTCGCGTCCGGGCTGCCGGTGCGCTACGCCTCCTGCCCCGCGATCGAGGACCTGCCCCCCGAGTCGGCCGCCCTCGCCCGCCAAGTCCGCGGCGGTGTCGACGAGTTCGCCCGCGCCCTCGCCGCGGCCCGCGCCGAGGGACCGCTTCCGCGGACCGCCCCCGACGCCGCCCACCACTACTGCATCACCCGCAGCGCCGCCCAGTTGATGGACGTCTACGCGGGCGCGTCCTCGTCGTCACCGTCACCCCAGGGAGTCAGTTCCTCATGACCGAGAACCCCACCGGACCGCGCCGCCCGGCGGCCCTCACCCGCGCCAAGGCGCTCCCCGCCTGGTCCCTGCTCGCCGCGGGCGCCGTCGCCGGCGGTCTGCTCGGCGGCGGGTACGGGCTGGCCAAGACCCCGTCGTACACGGCCACCAGCTATGTCATCGTCGTCCCCACCGAGAAGTCCGACCCGGCCTCCGCGCTCGGTTTCGCGCAGGCCTACGGCCGGGTCGCCACCCAGCTCGCGGTGCTCGGGGACGCCCAGGTGTGGGCGGGCGTGCCCGTGAAGACGCTCAAGTCCAGTGTGCAGACGGCGACTTCGCCGGACGCCCCGATGGTGGCGATCACCGCGACCTCCGCCCGCCCGGACCTCGCCGCCGACATGGCCAACGCGGTCGCCCGCGCCCTGACCCGGCACGCCGACAACACCGAGTCGACCACCAACGTCGAGCTCCAGCAGTTCGCCCGCGCCACCAAGCCCACCGAGCCCTCCTCGGCCTCCGCCGCCCTGACCGGCCTGGTCGGCGCGAGCGCGGGCGGACTCCTCGGCGGCCTGGTGCTGCTGGTGCGACCGCGCCGGACCACCGGAGAGGCCGGCGGACGCCCCGCCTCCGTGCCCGGTCCGGCCGTCGCCGCCGACGCCCACGGCCAGCTGTGACGTACACGACGGAACTCGTCACCGACGACACCGTCTTCGCCGCCCTCGCCCCCGACTGGACCCGCCTGTACCGCCGTTGCTCCGCAGCGACCCCGTTCCAGAGCCACCCCTGGCTGCACTCCTGGTGGCTCTCCTACGGCCGTCGCGGCCGGCTGCGGGTCCTCGTCGTCCGCGACCACGACGACCTGGTGGCCGCCGCGCCCCTGATGCGGGTGGGGAGCCCCGTGCCCTCCCTCGTGCCGCTCGGCGGGGCGATCTCCGACTACGGGGACGTCCTGCTGGACGACGAGCGGGGTGAGGAGGCGGTGGCCGCGCTGACCGACGGTCTCGCCCGGGTGGCCCGCGCCGCGCTGGTCGACCTGCGTGAGGTGCGCCCGGGCGGCGCGGCCGAGCGGCTGTACGACCACTGGCCGGGCCCCCGGCGCCGGGTCGCCGACTCGCTGTGCCTGGAGCTGCCCGCCGTACCCATGGCGGAACTGGTGGACCGGCTGCCGTCCGCCAAGGCCCAGCAGCGGGTGCGCGCCAAGCTGCGCAAGCTGACCTCGCTCGGCGTCGAACGGCACGTGGTCGAACCGGACGAGGTCGACAAGGCGCTGCGCCGGCTGCTGGAACTGCATCAACTCCAGTGGCAGGGCCGCAAGGTGACCAGCGAGCATCTGCGGCCCCGGTTCCGCGACCACCTGGTGCGCTCGGTCGGGCCGATGGTGCACTCCGGGGACGCGGTCGTCACCGAGTTCCGGCTCGACGACGACGTGGTGGCCGTCGATCTGACGCTGCTGTCGCGGCGCCTGGCGGGCGGCTATCTGTACGGCGCCCATCCGTGTCTGCGGGAACGCAAGGCGGACGTGGCGGTGATGCTGCTGGACGCGTGCACCGGGCACGCGCGCGGCACGCTGAGCCTGCTGCGCGGCAACGAGCCGTACAAGCACCACTGGAAGCCCGAACCGGTCGCCAACCAGCGGCTGCTGCTGGCCCGGCGGCACACCGCCCCGCTGCTGGCGGCGGCGCTGTGCGACGTCGCGGCCCGGCGGCACGGCAAGGAGGCGCTGCGCAGGTGGCGCGCACGCGGCGGTGGCGGCGGATCGTGACCGACCCGCCGCCACCGGGGCCCGCGTCCGTCACCGGCTGCGCGACCACCAGTCGAAGCGCATGCACAGCTTCCCGCCGATCCAGTACTCCACCCACTCGCCCAGATCCATCGGCGAACAGTTGGGCGGGTTGGTCGGGGTGGGGTCGGGCGTCGGCTCGGGCGTGGGGTCGACCGGCGTCGGTTCCGTCGTCGGCTCGTCCGGGGTGCGGCCGAAGAGGATCGACCGGTAGACGTCGGACGCCCTCGGGTTGTCCTCGCACTGCCACACGCCGTGCGGGCAGTAGTCGGTCAGCGTGTTGTACAGCGGCTTGTGCTCGTCCATCCACGCGAGCATGCGCCGCATGTACTCGGCGTTGTCTCCGTTGCGGAAGAGTCCCCATTCAGGATAGGAAATTGCCTTGCCGTGGGCTTTGGCGAAATCCACGTGCTCCTGAAGTCCGTAGGGCTCCTTCACCTGCTCGTCGAACGAGAGTCCTTCCGGCTGGTCGTACGAGTCCATGCCGATGACGTCGACCGTGTCGTCGCCCGGATAACACTTCGTCCAGGCAATGGAGTCCCGGCCGCGGCTGGGCGTGAAATCGAAGCGGAATTTCTGGCCCGGCACCGAACGCATGGTGGTGACGATCCTGTTCCAGTACTTCTTCCAGGCCTCCGGGTCCGGCCCGCAGCGATGGGTGTACGTGATGCCGTTCATCTCCCAGCCGAGCACGAGCACCGTGTCCGGCACGCCGAGCTCGACCAGACGCTCGGCGAGGCGGCGGAAGTGACCGTCGAACTGCCCCGCCGCGCCCCGGCGCAGCAGCAGCCGCACCTCGGCGTCGGAGACGTGGTCCTCGTTGCGCTCCAGCATGGGGACGTTGAGGACCAACATCCGGTCGTTCTTCTGGTTGCGCCAGTCCGCCCACACGTTGAGGAAGCCGGGGGCGCCCTCGATGTTGCTCCAGCGGTCACCGGGCAGATAGGTGTGGCCGACGCGCAGTTCCGCGCCCCCCAGCCAGCGGCTGAGCTCGGCCAT
>JABFXD010000850.1 GCA_013361925.1 Streptomyces sp.
GAAGCCGCTTGCCCTGCCGAGACCGCGGCACTCCCCCCAACAGACACCTTTGTGCAGAAGCGGTGAACGCCACTCATCGGCCTGACCGCCCTCTCCGGCCGCGGGCCCGTCCGCTGTCTGCCCGCACCCCCGCAGGACCGATCACACCGGGTCTGGGTCGCAGCTCAGCGGGCATACGGCGGAAAGCCAGGGGACAAGCCTCGGGCCGGCGGCTATCGCCGTGACACGTGGACCTGGGGAGTACGCATGCCGACGACCGTAAGGCGCACTCCGCCGATGACTGTGGGCGTACGGCTGGACGACACCTCCTTCCGGCACGCCGAGTTCGCGGGCGCGATGCTGCTGCCTGCACGGGAGAACTGAATGGGTACGGCGACAAAGGTCCCCGAGACACGCGACATGGCCGGAGAGGAACTGTCCGGCGACGAGGCCTGGGCAGCGCTGCGCCGATACGGCGGCTGGCCCCTGCTGCGCGACGCCTTCGTCCGCTTCCGCTACGCCGACGGCTTCAGTCACGCCCGGGCCCTCGCCCTGCAGACGGTGCTGGCGGTCATCCCCCTCGCCATCGCCTTCGTCGGCCTGTCCACCAGCCTGCACACCGAGAGCGTCGGCAGGCTCGCGGAACTGACGATTCACCGGATAGCCCAGGGCCCGAGCGCGGCAGTCGTCGACGACGCACTCGACCGCAGCCGGCGCGACTCCGGTGCCGGTGCCGAGGTCGCTCTGTGGTTCGGCGCCGTCTTCTCCCTGGTCAACGTCACCACCGCCATGTGCCAGATCGAGCGGGGCGCCAACCGGATCTACGGCAACGAACGCGACCGCCCCTTCCACCTCAAGTACCTGCGCGGTCTGGTGATGGCGCTCAGCGCCGGGCTGCCGCTGGGCCTCGGGTTCGTCCTCATGGTGGCCGGCGACGCCCTCGCCGCGGCGGCGGTCACCGTCTATCACCTCAACGACAGCACCCTGCACACCTGGGACATCCTGCGCTGGCCTCTCGGGTTCCTGCTCGTCCTCATTTCCGCGAGCGTCATCTTCCGCCGCTCACCACGCCGCAACCAACCCGGCTACACCTGGCTCGCCTTCGGCGCGGCCGTGTACCTCGTACTGTGGATGACCCTGACCTGGGCACTGAGCCTCTATCTGAACCTCAGTGGTTCCTTCGACACCGTCTACGGCCCCCTCAGCGCGTTCATGTCCCTGCTGCTGTGGGCCTACCTCACGTCCATCGCCCTGCTGCTCGGACTGTCCTTCGCGGCACAGCTGGAAGCGGCGCGCGGCCGACGCCCCGGACCGGTCCAGGACGACCCGGGAGTCTGACAAACGGCGATGAACTCCGAGCGCCGCGGCGGGGTTTCAGCCCCGCCCGTCAGCTCGAAAGGATGAATGTCCCGGTGAGGCGGCGTGTCGCCGGTGTCGGATTCTGCACGCTTCGTCTCCGAACGCCGAGTGAGGAGAACAGGTGGCGGAGACGGGACGGCGTCAGGAGACGCCTCTCTTACGTGATCGGGCGCGGTACCTCTTCGACAGAACCCTGGCCCGCAGTACCGGAGCGCTGCTCGGCTGGCTCGCCCTGGGCTGTCTGACGCTCGTCGTCCCGGTCAGCGCGCTGCTGGTGTGGACCGACCCGCAGGCGCCGCCGTCCGTGACAGGCCGGCTCACCGCCGTGTGGCGTACCAGCGCCGAGACACTGCGGCTCAGCGGAGTGACGGGCGCTCCCCTGCGCATGCTGCTCGCCGCGGTCCTCGGCCTCATCGCCCTGCTGTGCGTGTCGACGGTCGTCGGTGTCATCACCACGGGCCTGGGCGACCGGCTGGCGGAACTGCGCCGCGGCCGCTCCACCGTGGTGGAACACGGTCACACCGTCGTGCTCGGCTGGTCCGAGCAGGTGTTCACCGTCGTCGCCGAATTGTTCGCGGCCCGGTCAGGGCGCGGCCGACACGTGGTCACCGTACTCGCGGACCGGGACTCGGCCGACATGCACACAGAGCTCACCACGCGGCTCGGCATCGCGGACGCCTCCCGCCTGGTGTGCCGCACCGGCGCCCCGACCGATCCCGAAGCACTCGCGCTCGTGAACCCGGGTGCGGCACGGTCGGTACTGATCCTGCCCTGTGACGACTCCGACGCAGGAGTGATCCGCACACTCCTGGCACTGCGCGCGCTGCTCGGCCCCCGGACCGGACCGCGCCTGGTGGCGACGGTGCGCGACGGCCGTCACCTGCATGCCGCACGACTCGCGGCCGGACCACGGAGCACCGTCCTGGAGGCCGATCGGACCGCGGCTCGGCTGCTCGTCCAGTCGGCCCGCCAGCCGGGCCTGCCGGCCGCCCTGCACGATCTTCTCGACTTCTCCGGAGCCGAGTTCCACACCACGGAAGTCCCGGGCCCGGCAGACCGGCCGTACGAGGAACTGGCCCTGACCTTCGAGGACGCGTGCGTGGTCGGGATCCTGCGAGCCGACGGCACACCGCACCTCACCCCGCCGCCGGACACCGTGCTTCGTCCCGGCGACCGGCTGGTGACGGTCGCCCATGACGACCATCCAGGCACAGCCACCGACTGCCGCGGCCACATCGACCCGACTGCCCTCGCACCCGCCGTCGAACAGGCTGGCGGCCCGACGCGCACCCTGGTGCTGGGCTGGAACCGCAGGGCGCCGTTCGTCGCGGAGATCCTGCGTCGGACCTCCGGGCCGGGCTCCGTCCTGGACGTCGTCACCGATCCGGACACGGATTCACCTGAGGCAGCCGCCCACCTGTCGCGCTCCGACGACTCCAGCCGCCTGCACGTCAGCCACCGCACCGGTGACCCCACCTGCTTCGCGACCCTCCGTGCCCTGGATCCCACCCGCTACGACAGCGTCATCGTCCTGCGCGACGAGAACCCTCCCACCCCCGCACGGCCCGACGACAAGACCCTCCTGACCCTGCTCATGCTCAAGGCCCACGAAGAGGAGACAGGCCGACGCATGCATGTAGTGGCCGAGCTGCACGACCACCGCGCCCGGCTGCTGGCCCCCCTGGGTTCCATGTCGGACGTAGTCGTCCGTGGCGAACTGACCGCGCTCCTCATGACCCAGATCTCCCACAACCCCGCCCTCGCCGCCGTGTTCGAGGAGATCTTCACCGCGCGCGGCGGAGCGCTGGCCCTGCGCCGCGCCACCGATTACGTCCGCCCTGGCCTCGATGCGTCGTTCGCCACGGTCACGGCGGCGGCCCTCGCCCGCGGCCAGGCCGCGATCGGCTACCGCAGCAACGATCCCTGCGCCGACTCCAAGTCGCCGGGAATCCGTCTCTGCCCCGGGCAGTCCGAACGACGCGTGTGGACAGCCCAGGACGAGGTCCTGGTCCTGACTCCCGGCCACGGCACCACTCCCCCCGGCGACGCCGACCCGCTCTCCTTCCCCCTCGCCAGGCGCCCTCACCAGGACGACGCCCCCGCGGCGGACCTGCCGCACGGATGAACGACCTGGCGTGGAAGCCGCCGGTCCGGGGCGCGGGCCCAGGACCACACCACATTCCTCCAAGGCGTGCGGCACCCCGGCCGGTCGCGGGGCGCCGATGCTGATTCCGGCGCCCCGCGTCACCCGGGAACGGCCGTCCGAGTGCGCCCTCCCACCCCCGGTGTGAGACTGCTGAATGGCGTGCGCCGGACGGCACACGGCGCGAGGGAGGCGAGACGGGGTGACCGTGCCCGATGCCGGTGACGAGCAACTGCAGCAGTTCCTGGCCGACCCGGCCAACCGGACCGTCGACCTCACCACCGCCATGGCCCGCTGCACCAAGGCCCTCGGCCTGCATCACGCGGTGGCCTACCTCGCCGACATCCAGCAGCGTCACCTGGTCCCGCTCACCGACGTGACCGCGACACTGCCCATCGACGACTCCCTGGCCGGCTGGACGTACCGCACCCAGTCCCTGCGGGTCGAGCCCGCGGAGTCGGGCGCGGTGACGGCCTGGTTCCCCTTGCTCGACGGCGCCGAACGCCTCGGCGTCCTGGCCGTCCACGGCCCCTCCCTCACCGCCGCCTGCCTGAACCGCGGCAAGGCCCTGGCCACGCTCGTGGCGATGATGGTCACCTCACGGCGTACCTTCAAGGACTCCTACGTCCAGCGCACCCGCACCGAACGCATGCGACTGCCCTCGGAAATGCTCCGCGCCTTCCTGCCGCCCCGGACGATCGGCAACGCGCACGTGGTCTCCACGGCCGTACTCGAACCCGCTTACGAGATCGGTGGCGACGCCTTCGACCACGCCCTGACCGAGACGACTCTCCACGCCACCGTCTTCGACGCCATGGGACACAACCTCGCCTCCGGCCTCACCAGCGCCCTCTCACTGGCGGCCTGCCGCAACGCCCGACGGATCGGAGCCGAACTGCCGGAACTGGTGCAGACCGTGGACGAGGCCCTGGCCCAATGGCTGCCCGACCAGTTCTGCACCGGCATCCTCGCCCAACTGGATCTCGCCTCGGGCGTTCTGCGGTGGTGCAACTGCGGGCACCCCGCGCCCCTGCTCATCCGAGACCAGCAGATGATGGAGGACGCGCTGGAACGAGAGGCGGACCCTCCGCTGGGACTGCCGTTCCTGCTGAGCGATCGCGACCGCAGGATCCACGAAGTGACCCTGCAGCCGGGCGACCGGGTCCTGCTCTACACCGACGGCGTCACCGAAGCCCGCACCCTGCACGGGGAACTGTTCGGCCTCCAGCGGTTCGCCGACTACGTCATCCGCGCGACCGCCGCGGGCGAGTTGGCCCCGGAGACCCTACGGCGGCTGATCCACTCGATCCTGGACGTGGAGACCAGTCGCCTGCGGGACGACGCGACCATCATGATGTTCGAGTGGCAGCCGCGTAAGCAGTGACCTTTGAACGACCCTGCCGTTCCTGGCGATGTGCTCGACGAGGACGGCCTGCACGGCGGGCGGCGTGGCCGTGCTCACGCGGTGCCCCCTCCCCGGCCCTCGGCTCGGTGGTCGGCGAGGCCGATGACGCCTACCGAGGTCTCGGATGCGGCAGGCCCCGGCACACGCTCCGTCGCCCGTCCCGGCCACCGAACGAAGGCTGCGCGACGACCGTCTCCATGACCCATAGGTCCTGGGCGGGTTCACCCAGAGGGCAGTGGGCGGCGGCCGGGCCGCGGTGTGAGCGGCCCGGCGTCGTACGCGATCGTCAGTGCGGGCAGACGGCAGGGGCGGGTCGGCGCGATCTGCCGCTTCCAGTCGTCCCGGACCTGCGACAGCGGTCGTTCGCCGACAGCCGCTGTCGTCTGCGTCGGCCCTGGCGCCCTCGGGTGAGTCGGTGTGGGGGGCATCGCCGGCGCCCAGTGCGTGTGTCAGGCAGCGGCGTTCAAGGAAGACGCGGGCTCAACGGCCTCCAGGCCGATACCGACCGCATCCGCGAAGAACTTGCAGGATCGGCCGCCCAGTTCGCGCAGTACCCATGAGGTGCGCTGTTCGGCCGCCGGCACCAGGGCCGCCAGCCGCACCAAGGCCGACGCGCGACGCTGCACGAGCGCCGCGAAGCCGTCCTCGTCGCCCGGACCGACACACGTATCGCCGGTGTCCGGTGACGCGCTCGGCCTGCGGACCCGGTGACGGTGGCACTCCCGGATGCCGAGGCGGTCCGGGCATCGCCGTTCGACATCCGCTTCTTTGCCACGCTCCAGCTGAAATGCCACCCAGCTCGCGGCCCCGCCGGGTGTTCCTCGGAACTTTTTCCGGGCATCCGCGTCACAGTGGCGGCCGCTGGGGTCGAAACGAGAACAGGCACCTCACGAACGAGCCACGGCAGGAAGGGCACGACATGACCACACAGACCCCGACATTGTGTGAGCCGCGAGGTGAGAGTGGAGGTCGGCGAACGGCAGACGTCCATCGGCCTCGATCTGGTCGTCGAATACGGCGTGCCCATCACCGATGTGTCCCGGAACGTGCGGGAGAACGTGATCTCGCAGTCGAGCGCACCGCCGGCCTGCCGGCCGTCGAGGTGAACGTCACGGTCGACACCGTCCGCCTTCCCGACGCCGAAGAGTCCCCCACGACCAGCGAGGCCCGCGTCGAGTAATGGCCCGGGTATGCGTGGACGGCAGCAGATCCAGGTGGGAGGTGGACGGGCGTGAACGCACCGTTCGTAGGGATGACCGTGGG